>JAEZWL010000212.1 GCA_023420245.1 Bacillota bacterium
GTGCAGCATTGCCTTCCGGCTCACCGGGGGGAGGAAATCACCGCCGAAGTGTTTGAAAAGCACTCCAAAGAAATTTTTGAGGAAGCGGAAAACCGCCTCCACGCGCAGAAGGCCGTTTTGGTCAAACTCCTTGGGAAAAAATAAGTTCATCCGAACAGTAAGCGCTCCCTTTCGCTTCGGCGAGAGGGAGCGCCTGTTATTCCTCCGGCTTTTTCGGGCGGTATTTTGTGTCTCCGATTGCGCGAAGGATTACCGATATAACGAACACACCTAAAAAAACATATTTAATCAGCAGCGGGACCGGGATCAGCAGGATAACCGGCCAAATCAGAAGGAAGAGGCAGAAAGCTTGATCGATAAACCGGTAAACATAATAAAAAGGACTGCTGCCGGGTTGAATGGGGAGATAGTCTCGTTCCATGACGCCTGCCGAATTAATTTCAATGGTTACAAACCAGAGCCACCAAAAAATAATGTTGATTTGTTTATTGGGAATAAACACGGCAGCCACAAGCAAGCCCAAGGACAGGAATAGGTAAAAGCGCTCAACAAACGGAAATAAAGCGTGCACCAGCTTATTACGGGATTCTTCCAGAAAGTTCATCATACATTATTCCAACTTTCCACTAAAGATGGGAACAGAAGAGCCATAGTGTTTGTTTGCAATATTACTCATTAAAATGGTTCCGCTTTTCACAATATAACAAATTTTCTTCCCGTAATCAATGATCATACGTTTTTTGTGCTAACTGACTTTCGTCCTTGAACAGTGCCGAAAGGAAGGTTGCCCCTGAGAATGCAGAAAGAAACATCTGATAGGTATTTGATTTGGATACAAGAAAAAAGGGAAGGTACGCGTAAAAAACGTAGAGGCATACGAGAGCAAGCAGGCTGAAAACGGACAATACAAGGTATCCGGGCGTAAAATGGAATACAAGCTTTCGGTTGATGCTGCTTAGAAATGCCCCTAATAAGAAATAAATTGCCGTATGCCCTGCTATGACCGCATATGGATGAAAATAAAATACTTTATCCTGATCCAAAGTCATAAGAACAAAAGAAGTTGTAACAGCAAGGAGAATTAAAACCAAAGGCTCTAAAATATACCTCCGCTTCTGCAATTTACAGCACCCTTTCGTATTAATTTTGCTTCCTAAATATAATCGGAGCTTTCGATTTCATCATGGTAATCAAATTTTAAAAATTCACTTATGGCTTCTGAAAAACATCTTTTTGAGGTCGTCCATCCAGATTGCAATTATCAATACGATTAAGCCGACTGCCTTGAAGAGGTACATATTATTTGGCAAATACGCCGTAATGATAAAAAGAATAGAAGCAATGGTCCGAAAAATATATTCTTTTGTGCTTTTCAAATTTATTACCTCAATTCTCCTAGCTTCTCCATAACCGGTCTTTCTGCCAGATTAAGTAATTTTATTCGGGAATTTTGCTCCCTAATATATAAACAACTGAACCTGCCCTTTTGTTACACTTTTTTGCGAATGTTTACAAAAAATTAACATTTACTGAATGAGCCTCCATAAATCAAGCGAAAAAACACGAGAAGCTTTCCCCACGCACGGTGAAAGGAGAGCTTCTCGTGTGTATTTGATGTGATGAAAATAAGGACTAAGATAGTGTTTATCTCGTCAGCACGCCGTTGTCCGAAATTTCAAGAATGAAGATTTGCTCCTCGTATCCGGTCGCGGCGTTGATATACACCAGGACGCGTTCGTTGTTGATTCCGCTGCACAGAAATTCATAGCAGAGAATCTCGTGCAGACCGGGGGTCGGAATCAGCGCGGGTGCGCTCTTCTGTACCTTTAAATGCGGACTGACTGATTTCTGCGCTTCGGCGGCGGTAAGCTTCGTTTGCAGTGAGCGGTTGGTGTGGTTCATGATATACCCCGTGGAATCAAACCCCACGACTTCGCCGTTGTCCAGAGCGACGGAGACCTTTACCAGGTCAGGGTAGCAGATCACATTGCCCTGCATGAACGCATAGTTTATGGTACATATGCCGTCGTTAATCACGTAGTAGCTTTCCCGCATATTTACGATTCCGCGGGCGTCCAGGAACGCACGCGCTTTTTGGGCAGCCTGTTCGTAGGTCAGATTTTCCGCGGTAACGTCGCGTGTGTTCTCCATGGTAAGAATGTAGCCGCCGGATTTTGTGACACAAATCCGGATTGCGCCGTTATTCGCGTTGAAGTTGTAGGTTGGAAGTCCGCCGGCGGTATCCTGTGTATGCTTGAGGCTGCTCTGCGGCAGCTTCAGAAACGACGCAGCGATGTTCTGTGCGTTTCCCTGCGGAATGGCGGCTTTTCCCTCAATCAGCTTCGGCTTTTCCCGCCCGATATGGTCGGAAAAGGGTCCGTCGTAGATCAGGGAGGGAAAATCCGTAAGATCGCCGGCGGTCTTTTCCACTTCGGCGGTCAGCTGTGTGGTGTCCAAAGTCGGCTGAAGACCCTGCAGGCTTGTTTTCAGCGTTTTGGCGTATTTCTCCAAATCCTGCATGGTCTTGTATTCTTCATTCGTTATTTTTTGTCTGGCAGAAACCTTGGCGGAAAGGCTCATGGCAAAATCGCCGACCTGCGTAATAAATTTACTCACCTTATCCAGCGAATTTCCGGTTACAGGAAGAACGGCAATTGCGGATTTCGCCATACTGGTTTCCCGCATCAGCTTAGCTGCCAGCCCGTTCTGCTGGGTCGCGGTGTTGGCATATACCGCCTTATTCAGCGTGGTTTCAATGTTGTCAACGCTGCCGTACAGGTCATTGAGCGAGCGCTTATAATTGTAATCCATGTACATCTTATAGCGGTTGGCATCCATATACGCCCAGGTGGTGGTCCCGCCGAGCCCTAAAATCAGTACGACCGCGATTACGGTCAGGACGATACTTTTTCTTTTCAAAAATTCACCCCCATGGCAAATATTTTTCACTTCGGCGTCCAAATTATGTATTGCTTTTTATTTGCATATGAATTTAATCGGGCGTGTGGTAAAATAAGGGAATCAATATACAGGGGGGATTTACCGTGGGAAAACCACTGATCGGGTTAACGCCGCTTTTTGATTTGGAGCAGCAAAGGCTTTGGATGCGCCCGAATTATATACAGATGATTTTAGAGGCGGGAGCAATCCCGCTTGTACTCCCGCTCACGGAAAATCCGGAGGATATCAGACAGCTGGCGCGTATTTGTGACGGCTTTTTGTTTACCGGAGGACCGGATGTACACCCATCGCGCTTTGGAGAGGAAACCATGCGTTACTGCGGCGTAATCGATGAAAAACGGGATTTTTTGGAGATTTCCTTATTAAAGGAAGTCATGGAGCTTGACAAACCGGTTTTGGGAATCTGCCGGGGGATTCAGCTGATCAATGTTGCTCTGGGAGGAACGCTGTATCAGGATATTCCCGCGCAGGGAAAGGGCGAGCCGATTGCACACGACCAGCACAAGCCTTACGGGGTTCCGGTTCACACGGTGCTTGTCGAAAAAGACAGCCCGCTATTCCGTTTGACCGGCAAAGAAAAATGGATGGTAAACAGCATGCACCATCAGGCGGTAAGGGAGCTTGCGCCTGCTTTAAAATGCGCGGCAAAATCTCCGGACGGATTAACGGAAGCAGTTTTTCATCCCGAAAAAAAGTTTTTTCTTGCCGTACAATGGCACCCGGAATACCTGTTTCAAAAATATCAGGATGAACAAAAAATAATTTCAGCGTTTGTAGACGCTGCCAAAATATAACCAATGCCTATACTTTACTGCTTTAATATGGTATGATAATTTTAAGTGGGAATGATATTAGAGTTATTTTCATATATTGATATAATGTGCGGTGATTTTGTGGACTGGCACTTTGATGCGGAATTGATTTCCGCGGTGTTTTTGTGTATTATCTGGCTTTATTCCTATGAAACCAATATGGTTGTCACCCTTAAAAACCTGATTTTCAGAGGATATTTTGTTGCAGCCGCAGTCTCCATCCTTGCCAATGCCCTGTGCCTGCCGTTGGAATTGAGCGGCGTTGAGGTATGGTCCCCGTTGATGGTAGGAGGTTACTATCTGCATGCAATCAGCTCGCCGTTTACAACTGTTATATGGCAGCTTTATACCCTTACGTTCGTTTACGAGGGCACCGGTAAAAATATCCGAAAGCCTATTGTCTGGTCGCTGCTCCCTTACGGCATCTACCTGATCATTCTGGGCAGCAATCCCTTTAACCGGCTGTTGTTCACTTTAGATGCCGGGGGTACCCTGACCTATGGGTCGCTGTTCCCGCTTGTTTACGCAATTCAGTATCTGTACTGCGCGATGATGGTCTATACCGTCCTGATTACCCGAAAAACAGTGGCAAGGGATGCCCGTCAGGTTATTATCAGCTTCCCGTTTTTAATCGCCGCGTTCACGCTGCTGCAGCAGCTCGTGCCCAATGTGGTTCTGGATGGCTCGCAGGCGGTGTGTGTGCTGCTTCTGGCTTATCTGTACCTGCAAAACAAAAGAATTTACGAAGATCAGCTGACCGGTCTGCCAAACCGCTCGGCTTATATTAAAACGCTTCAGGTGCTTCTGGATAAAAAATCAATGATTGTTGTAATGTCCATTTCACTCAATGAATTTAAATTTATTAACGATAAATTCGGTCAGGAAAACGGGGACTTGCTGCTGAAAGGCATCGCTGACTTTTTGAAATCGGTTTTGCCGCTTTCGAAGGTTTACCGTTGCGGCGGCGATAAGTTCGCGGTGATTTTTGAAAAGAGCCATCTGGATACGGCGGGGGAAGATATTTGCAGAATTGCCGACCGTTTTCAGCTGCCGTGGGATATCCCCGACTG
>JAEZWL010000203.1 GCA_023420245.1 Bacillota bacterium
CTTTTCCTCGATTCCGCCGCCCCAGTTGGATAAATCTACGTCAATCCAGCTGTTGCCCCTTTTCCCGAATACCGCCGCCAGCTTGGTTAAAATCGGTTCCACATCCGGCGTGTGAATCGCGTTCAGCCCCTGAAGGCTCGCCAGAATTTCATTCTGCTCCCTTTCCGAAAGCAGCGATTTGTTCAAAACAAAATCGTCCATCAATTGAAAGCCGCCCGAAGAACCGCGGTTCGCATAAACGGGAATCCCCGCAGCGCTCAGCGTATCAATATCGCGGTAGATGGTTCGTGTCGAAACCTCGAACCGCTCCGCCAGCTCCTTAGCGGAAACGCTTTTCTGTTCCAGCAGAAGATAAACAATATGAAATAACCGGTCAATCTGCATAGAATGATTCCCTCCGTTTTCCGCTTCAGCCGATAACCATGCTCCCGAGCTCCGGGTTTACTGAATTACCTCAAGCCTGCGCGCCGGGGCGGCAATGCCCGCTTTTTCAAAGGCAAGCCTCACCTTTTCCTGCATGTCGCAATATAGCTTCCAGTAATCTTCGGTATTGCACCAAACCTGCAAGTTGATGACGACTCCGGTTTCCCGGTGCTCCCCCACGGTGACGGAGGGCTCCTGCTCCTTGAGAATCAGCGGATTTTCCGCAATCAACCCGGATAATAAATCCTTTACCGCCGTGATATCCTCCTGATAGCCGACCACATAGCTCAAATCGAGGCGGCGGGTCTGCATTGCGGAATAGTTCGTGATAATGCTGACCGTAAGCTTGGAATTCGGAATAATCACACATTTATTGTCCGCAGTACGCAGCGTGGTAAACATCGTTTCGATGCGCTCAACCGTGCCCTCCACATCAGCGGTTGCCAGATAATCCCCAACGCGGAACGGCTTGGTAAAAATGATCTGGACGCCACTCGCGATATTGGACATGCTGTCCTTCAGGGCAAGCCCTACGGTCAGCCCGGCGGCCCCGAGCGCCGCGAGGATGGTATTTACATTCATGCCCAGCTGGGCTGCGGCGGTAACGCAGACGATAATCTTAAACAGCCCGCGTGCCAGCGAGCAAAGAAACGTGATGATTCCGGTATCCGCTCTGGAACGCTTCATTGCCCGGTACATCAGTCTTGCAGCCTGATTGCTCGCCCACCATCCGATTGCAAGAATCAGAAGCGCGAAAAGAAACTGCGGCAGCTTCGACTGCGTCCATTGAATCAGCTCGACCCAAAAAATTTGAAAACTGTTCATATCGTTAAACCTCCGCGTTATGAAGTCTTTTTTAAAGGAATAACCGTATTGCTATTGTACTTCCCGAGAAGGGAGTATAAAATATAGGTATAGATATAGCAACCGACTATAAAATGTCTAAAACCGTTATTACCATTATAACTTATTTTATAAAAATCACAACCTGATATTCTGGGAGCTGGAGGGCAAGTCCCTGCTCGGTCTGGATTACTTTATGAAGACCGTGGATACGGAGCTGGCAGTCCCGATGCATTTCGGCGAGGATTTTTCAATCTTTTCCTCCCTGCAAACAGATTCCTGTGCCGACGGCTATCGCGGCAAAATCGCATTTTTCACCGAACGAGGCGCCCAAATCCAATATAATTGACGGTTAAGGAGGGAATTTTATGACCATATCGGAAGAAAAACTATCGTTTCTAAAGCAAGCGCTTCCTTTCTGGAAGAAGCTGGAGGAGCCGCAAAAGCAAACGCTGACCGACGCGATTTCAACCCGCTTTTACCGGCGCGGCGAGAGCATCCAGAACTCCTCTGTTCAGTGCTCCGGTCTCTATTTGGTAAAGCATGGTCAGCTCCGCATCTATATTATCTCTGAGAACGGAAAGGAAATCACCCTGTACCGTTTATTTGATCAGGATATCTGTATTTTTTCCGCTTCCTGCATCATGAAGAATATTAATTTCCAGATTTATGTCAAAACAGAGCAGGATACGGAATTGCTGCTGATTCCCACGGAGATTTACAATCAGCTGAATCAGGATTGTATTGCCGTGTCAGATTTTACCAACCAGCTGATGGCTTCCCGGTTTTCCGACGTTATGTGGGTTATGGAGCAGGTGCTGTTCACCAGCTTCGACAAACGGCTTGCCGCCTTCCTGCTGGAACAATCCAATATTGACGGCTCCGACGAGCTGGCAATCACCCATGAGGAAATCGCGAACCATATGGGCTCTGCGCGTGAAGTCGTGACCCGGATGCTTAAATATTTTCAGGATGAGGGAACGGTAAAGCTTTCACGCGGCGTGATTACCATCACCAACCGAAACAAGCTGGCAAAGCTTACATAATATAGTCAATTGCGACTATAAAAGAGCAAATACAAAAAAAGTCAGGAGCAGTCGCACAAAATGTAGAGCAACACATTTTGCAATAAAGCCCGGGGAAGTTTACTATAAATTTCCTTCGTTTTTTTTGTGAGTTGTATCATTTAATTCCTAATTGTTATTGACAAAATATTAACAATGTGTTATTTTTTTATTATGCTGCGAATATATGAATCTTTCTGATAAGAAAGTAAGATGGCCTGGAAGGTTTCAAGAGCTTATCTTGAAGCCTCCTAATTTTGAAAGGAGCAACCTCAATGGCATGTGATTTCAGCAAGCTGGATGAAATTCTTGCAAGGCACGAATACGCCGCCGGCAGTATTATTGCAATTTTGCAGGATACGCAAGAAGTTTACCGTTACCTTCCCCCTGAAATTTTCCCGTATTTCTCGAAAAAGCTGGGAATCAGCGAAGCCCAGATATTCAGTATCGCAACCTTTTACGAGAATTTTTCTTTGGAACCGAAAGGCAAATATGTGATTAAAGTATGTGACGGTACAGCCTGTCATGTACGAAAATCCACTGCGCTTTTAGACCAGCTTTACAAGGAGCTGAAGCTATCCGCTGCCAAAAAGACAACGGACGACATGCTGTTTACTGTGGAAACGGTATCTTGCCTGGGAGCCTGCGGCCTGGCGCCTACACTGACTGTTAATGATGAGGTTATGGGAATGATGACTCCGGAAAAAGTGTCTCATTTACTCAAGGAACTGAAGGAGGGCGACGTGAATGCTTAAAAGCAGAGAAGAATTAATAAAGATACGCAAGGTTTACGCCTCCCGGTTAAACCGCCAGAAAGTGAAAATTTTGATTTGCGCCGGAACTGCGTGTGTCGCCGGCGGGTCTTTAAAGCTATATGATAAATTCTTAAAGCTTGTAGAGGAAAAAGGAATCAACTGCGTTATCGATCTGGAGCATGAGCCCGAAGGCGAACCGGTCGGCGTAAAAAAGAGCGGCTGCCACGGCTTCTGCGAAATGGGGCCACTGGTGCGCGTTGAGCCGAAGGGCTACCTGTATGTAAAAGTTAAGCCGGAAGACTGCGAAGAAATTCTGGAAGCCAGCATGAACGGGCAGTGTGTGGAACGTCTTACCTACCACAAGGGCGGTAAAACGCACAAGCACCAAAGGTCTATTCCGTTTTACAAGCTGCAAA
>JAEZWL010000036.1 GCA_023420245.1 Bacillota bacterium
CGGTCATTCGCCGCGAAACCGGTCTGACCGTTTCCGTCGGCGTATCCTTCAACAAAATTTTTGCAAAGCTCGGCAGCGATTATAAAAAGCCGGACGCCACCACGGTAATCGACCGCGAAAACTGGAAAAGATTGCTTTTCCCCCTGCCGGTAACCGCCATGCTCTTTGTCGGGAGAAGCGCGAACGATACGCTGGCAAAGCTGGGAATTCACACTATCGGGGAGCTTGCGGAAAGCGAGCGCAGTCTATTGGCTGCCCGGCTCGGAAAAGCCGGCGGTCTGCTGCACGATTACGCCAACGGGCTGGATGACAGTCCGGTAAGAAATTATCATGATAAACGGGAAATCAAGTCGGTTGGCAATGGAATGACCTTTAAACGCGACCTGACAGGAATCAATGACATTCGCGTCGGGGTCACGACTCTGGCTGACAGCGTCGCCCGCCGCATGAGGCGGCACGGCGTAAAATGCCGCGTGGTTCAGATTACCATCCGAAACCCCAGCTTTAAGACTATTACGAGACAAAAAACACTGGAAACCCCCACCCACCTGGCAAAGGAGCTGGCCAATGCTTCTATGGAGCTGATTCAGGCAAACTGGAACCTAAACGCGCCCATCCGTATGCTCACCCTTACCGGTTCAAGCCTCGTATCCGATGATTTTCCCTGCGAACAGCTCAGCCTGTTTGATGCCGGCGGCGGCAGGCAGCGGAGGAAGCAGGAGCAGCTGGAAAACGCCCTTGACACAATCCGCTCCAAATTCGGCAGCGGCTCGGTTGCCTTCGGCGGCATTCTAAAGAATGACATCGGGATTGAGGAGCATGATATTGACACAAATAAAGAATGAGAGCCCAAAGCGGACACCCCTTCGGCGGGCACCTGCGAAATGTTCATTCAGCGGCTTGATGGAGAAATCGGCAGAAGGCTCGATGCAGAAACAGGGTTAACCATTTTAGATTTATAAAGTAAAGGAGTTTATCAAATGGTAAAACATATCGTATTATGGACATTAAAAGAGGACGAAAAGAAAAACAGCGGAAAAATTGTGGAGGATCTGAACCGGAGATTTCACGCACTTTTAGGCGTGGTTGACGGTCTTACCGGGATTGAGTGCGGCGATAATTTCGCCGGAGGGAATTACAACCTTGCGCTTTACAGCGAGTTCACTTCCAAAGAAGCGCTGGATCACTACCAGAACCACCCAGCACATGTCGCAATTAAGGAAATAATCCACCAGTTGGTGTGCGGCAGAGAATGTGTTGATTACGAAGTCTGACCGAATAATTTATACCAACTGAAAATGCGCCATGCTGCGGCTTTGATCAGCCGTTTCATGGCGCATTTCTTCTTTTTAGGATTTTCTGCGGTTTCTTCCCTATCCTATATTGATATCCCCTGATTTCGCAGCGCAACAATCAGCTTTTCGGTATCCTGTTCATATAAGAAGCCGCGCATTCCGAGCGACGCAGCCGCGGCAAGGTTATCGGGATTATCATCAATAAAAAAGCATTCCTCCGGGTTTAAATAAAACTTTTGAAAAAACTGCCGGTATATTTCCTCTTCCGGCTTGATGTAATGAATATCAGCAGAGATAAATTCTCCGTCCATGTACGCCACGGCGGGCAAACACGTTCGAAAAATGTGATATTTTACGCAGACATTCGATAGCAGGTAAATGCCGTATCCCTTCTCCTTTAACTCAATGGCAAGCCGGTTGGTGCTTTCTATTGGCTTCAGGTAGTGATGCCACTCTTCCCAAAGCCGTCTTACATCGGAGTGCAGCCGGGACGGAAGTCTTGCGCTCACTTTGCTGATAAAATCCTCTTCGCTGATCGTTCCCCTGTCATTCAACGGCCATTCCGGTCCGCCGAAAAACTCCCGGCATATCTGCTTTACATCGTTCTCATCGGTAACAAACCGGCGAGCATATTCCTCCGGCTTATATTCCAAAAGCACCCAGCCCATGTCGAATACGATATTTTTTATCATAATACCCCTATTTCTCAAAGTAATGGAGCATCCGCTTTTCCTCCCTATCATTTATATGCCTGGAATCGTTATAAATGACATAACAGTCCTTGCCGTGGCATTTCGCGTCATACAAAGCCGCGTCCGCCTTATGGAACAGCTCAGGAAAGCTTTTTCCGTGGTCGGGAAAAAGGGAAACGCCGACACTGCCCGATATTTTATAATCCTTTTTTTCACCGGTATAGGTCTCCCGAAAAATATCGCAAACCATTCTCGCTTTTTCGGCAATCCGTTCTTTATCCGCCACATTTTTGAGAAAAATAACAAATTCATCACCGCCGAAGCGCCCGAGAATATCGGAGCTGCGAAACATATCGCGCAATTTTCCGGAAATTTCGGTCAGCACCAAATCGCCGAACAAATGCCCGTGGCTGTCGTTTACGTCTTTAAAATTATCAATATCTATAATCATCAGTGCGTGCCGGGAATCGGTATCCGCCGACCGCAGGCAGGCACGGATATAAGACTCCGCCGTCGTCTTATTATACAGCTTGGTAAACGGATCTCGCTGAGCGTCGTAGATCAGCTTTTCCCTCTCCCGCATCCGGATATCAATATCGGAAATTTTTCCGATCACTTTGAGCGGGTTACCGATTTCATCACAAATCATCGTAGTGGTAACATTCGTCCAAACATAGCCGTCATCCTTTTTTCGCAGACGAACCTCGAATTCACAGTTCTGAATGCCTTCCATAAACTGATCCAGCATTTTTGAGAAGGCAATCTTATCTTCGTCGTAAACGATATCCCCATTTAAAAAATTGCAAATAATATTTTCCTGTGGAAGCGGTAAGCCGTAAAGCTCCTCCCATTTGGATGAAACATACAGGGAATCATTTTCAAAACTATATTCAAAAATGACGTCGTTGAATTTTTCCGTAATAATGTGATACCGTTCCTGTTCAATTAAAAGCTGCTGGCGCAGTGATTTTTCCTGTGTGATATCAACAAGGGTACATTGCAGCACACCGCCGCGCTCTGTAAGCTTATTGACCGCCGTCATACGCAGCCAGACGATGCCGCCATTTTTATGTATGGAACGAAATTCTACCAAAGCGGTTCCGCTCTGCTTGAGCTGCCGGGATATGTCTTGAAGCAGGTAAGCAATATCCTCGCCAACCACAAGCTGCTCCATCATATCCAACCCCGCTCTTCCGGAAAGCTCCCCTCTCGTATAACCGTTAATCCGGTAAAACCCTTCATTGGCATAAAGAAGGGTCATTTCCGAATTCAGCGCGAATTGCACAACTCCTTCCGGAATGCTGTTAATGATTGCTTCAAGCTCGTGAAACGTGATTTCTGCCGTGACGGGATTTCCTTCAGCCTCTCTATTGGCCTGTTCCATTTCAATATCCTTTCAATTCTTCCTGATTGTTTCTTATCCATGTGAATTATGTAATTTATTTTACCACCTTTAAGCGGTATTTACAATGGATTTCACAGCTTGTTTACATCCTCGAATATTCCTAGGAATATATAGTCAATTCGACTATAACTATACCGCCAACAAAAAGTCCGGCAGGGCAATCCTTTTCAGAAAACGCTGGCGGACTTTCAATTTATTATTTTCTTTTTTTGCGTCCGCAGCTTTCTCCATAAGGGCAGCTTGAACAGCTGCCCCCGCACTGGTGGCGGTGACTAACCGCATAGCGAACCGCTAAAAAAACCAATGCGGCTATGATAATGAGTATCACATAATCCGCGGTATTCATAAAATCCCTTCCATCAGCGAAAAATCAGAGATCCAACCTGGTACACAAGAAAAGAAGCGAGCCACGCAACACCGGTCTGGTAGAGCACCACTCCTACGGCACTCCTCACGCTGTTCATTTCGCGCTTCACCGCTGTGATCGCGGCAACACACGGAGTATAAAGAAGCGTAAAGGTTAAAAACGAGCTGGCAGTCAAGGGCGTAAATAAGGATGCAAGTGCCTGCGGAAGATCGGAAACCGAGGTTCCGGTTAAAACCGCGAGAGTGCTGACCACCGCTTCCTTCGCCGTAAAACCGGCAATGAGGGCGGTCGCGGCGCGCCAGTCGCTGAATCCAAGCGGAGCGAGTACCGGAGCGATCCACCTGCCGATTCCGGCCATGATGCTGTTCGCGCTGTCCGGCGCGACATTCAGCCGGCTGTCGAAGGTTTGCAGGAACCAGATAATAATTGTCGCGACAAAAATCACAGTAAACGCCCTGCTCAGAAAATCCCTCGCTTTATCCCAAATCAGCAGGGATACGCTCTTCCAGCTGGGAAATCGGTAGTTTGGGAGCTCCATTACAAACGGGACCGGCTTGCCGTGAAAGATGGTTTTTTTCAATATAAGACCGCTGAGAATCCCGGTAAGGATTCCGAACAGATACAGAAGAATCATTACCAAAGTCTGGTGCTTTGGAAAAAGGGCAATGGCAAATATTGCGTAAATCGGCAGCTTTGCGCTGCAGCTCATAAACGGGGTCAGCAAGATCGTCATTTTGCGGTCGCGCTCGCTGGAAAGCGTGCGGGTCGCCATAATGGCGGGAACGGAGCAGCCGAACCCAATCAGCATCGGAACGAAGCTCCGCCCGGAAAGCCCGATCTTGCGCAGCAGTTTGTCCATAACGAATGCCACACGTGCCATATAACCGCTGTCCTCCAGCATAGAAAGGAAGAAAAACAGACCCACAATAATCGGCAGGAAGGAAAGCACACTGCCGACACCCGCAAACGCGCCGTCAATAATCAGTGAGTGTACCACCGGGTTAATCCCGTAGGCGGTCAGCCCCGCGTCGGTCAGCTGTGTAACCCAATCGATTCCGTACGAGAGCAGGGTACTCAGCGCGCTGCCGATTACGCCGAATGACAGCCAGAAAATTAACATCATAATCAGCAGGAAAATCGGAATCGCGAAGAACTTGTGGGTAAGCACACTGTCGATTGCCACACTGCGCTTGTGCTCCTTGGACTCCCCCGATTTTACCACAGAATCATGGCAAAGCCTGTCGATAAAGGTATACCGCATATCCGCCAGCGCCGCCTCCCGGTCGGTGCCTAATTCATTCTCCATTTCGGTAACGCTGTGACCCACCATATCCTTCTCATTTTCAGAAAGGCCAAGCGCGTTCATCATAGGCGCGTCGCCCTCTACCAGCTTGGTGGCGGCGAAGCGGGAAGGAACGCCGATTCGTTCCGCATGGTCCTCCACCAGATGGGCTACGGAGTGAATCGCCCTATGTACCGCGCCGGAACAAAAATCCTGCCGCTTCGGCAGCTGCTTTGCCTCGGCGGTATTGACGGCGGTTTCAATCAGCTCGTCGATTCCCTCGTTTTTGCTGGCGGAAATCGGGATAACCGGAACCCCAAGCTCCTTACTGAGCTGGTCGATTTTAATGGTTCCGCCGTTCGCGCGTACTTCGTCCATCATATTCAGCGCGATCACCATCGGAAGATTCAGTTCGATCAGCTGCATGCTGAGGTAAAGATTGCGCTCTATGTTGGTTGCATCCACAATATTGATGATTCCGTTCGGATGGTTACTCAGCAAATAGTCACGGGTAACAATCTCTTCGTTCGTATAAGGAGAAAGCGAATAAATACCCGGAAGGTCGACGACCGTCACACCGCTGTGACCGCGAATTACGCCGTCCTTGCGTTCTACCGTGACACCCGGAAAGTTACCGACATGCTGATTAGAGCCGGTCAGCTGGTTAAAGAGAGTGGTTTTTCCGCAGTTCTGGTTCCCGGCAAGCGCAAAAGTCATTTTGCTCATGATTCCTCTACCTCTATCTTTTTGGCATCCTCAATACGCAGGGTCAGCGCGTAGCCCCGTAAATGAATTTCTATCGGGTCGCCCATAGGAGCAACCTTGCGAACCATAATC
>JAEZWL010000047.1 GCA_023420245.1 Bacillota bacterium
TTTCCGGGCATCATAATATCGAGGACAGCTACGTCAATATTGCCGCCCTCCCGGTTATAAATTTCAAGAGCCTCTTCTCCGTTTGACGCCTCGTAGGCATCGTAGCCCGCACGCCTTAAATTTATAACCACAAATTCACGGATTGCCTGTTCATCTTCGGCAACTAGAATTTTTTTCATGCCCGATCCCCCATTTATTATAATTAACCGTTCCCTTTTGCAGAAAAGCCGTAACGCCGGGAATTATCTAATCTGAATTAATTAATTTGAAGCTGGTCTTTACATCGCCTGCCCGTAACGACAGCGGATGCTCCGGCGTCGGGCAGCTTGCCGCGAACACCAGATTATCGGATTGCATCACCTCAAAAAATCCGGTTGTTCCAAGCTGTTCCTGCCATTCCTGACTCGTAAAAACCTCAATTTTCAGCAAAGGCTTCCCGAGGGAACCCGCAGATTTTTTCTTGGCGGCTATCCACTCATAAAACGTGATGGTTCTCGTTGCCGTATCCGTTTTTGTCGTAATTTTTCCCCGCCACATATCCGGCACCAGAAACCAGTAGCCATCCGAATAATCGATTACCATACTCATGACGCGCACAAAGGTGCTGTTCTGCGTATCGTAGCGGTGCCAGTTGGTCAGGTACGCCGCGTCGTCCGCGGTTGCTCCGGAATAACCCGGCATCAGATTCACAATGGGAACCTCAATAATTTTATCCCCGTTAATATCCTTGGAAACAACCGAGGTATTCCGCAGCGTGGAATTCGCGTTTTGGGCGGCGGGATCATAAAACGGAGATTTCAGCATTTTACTCTGCTTATCCCAGTAAAGCAGCTCGGTTACCAGCGCGTTTGCGCTCTTCATTCCATCCAGAATGATTCCGTTCTGCTTTTCGTTAATCAAACCGGTCTGCACGGAGGTATATTTGGTAACTCCGCTGTCCAGCCGGCAGGAACCGATCATTTCGGCAACATTGTTTTTTACGGAGTACAGCCGGGCCAGCGCGGGCTGGTCGCCCACACTTACATTTGCTGTAAAAATCTCATCCTTGCTGTCGCCGTCAAAATCCATTACCGCCATTTCGGTGTAGCTCTGATCCAGCTTCAGCTCATTCATCCTGCCGCCTTTATAATAGTAGACACTGATGGTGCTGGTATTGTTCAGGCTGCTTCCCCAGCCTACTATGACCTCGTCTTTTCCGTCGCCGTTCAGGTCGCCGAAGCAAACCTTATCCACCTGCGCGGCCGGGTTGTTGAAGAAGCCCATATCCGCCCATTTTCCGTCCTTTTTCATGAACATGATATTGGTACCGGTGGAATCATCGTCGCCCTTCTGATAAATCGCCATCGCTTCTTCACTGCTGTCCCCACTGATATCGTGGGTAATAATCGCAGAGCGGTAGCTTCCGCTTCGCGGATATTTCAGGGTCATTTTACCGCCTGCCTTGCTTAAAAGCAGGTTATGAATATCCGCTTTTTCTCCGGTAGGCTTCGGCGGTTTCATGAGCGTCTGCGCGTCCAGCCCGACAAAGGAACAGCCGGAAAGCAAAACCGACAGCATCAGCGCCGCCGCGACAGCCTTCAGCTTCATTTCACCACACCCCTTCCGAATATACTTATTGTTTATTATATCATTAAGCACCTTAAAAAAACAGTACCAAAACTGTAACAAATACGTTTCAGACCGAGAGACGGCGCTAAATAAAATGTTTCTATGATGTAAGCGCTCAACCGGGAATATTTGACAAAACACAACTGCTTTTGCCGATTCCCGTCAAACATTGACTTTATTTTAACAAGCTGTTATAATGAAGCGGAAATTTGCGCTGTATCCGTTTACGGAACAGCAGCAGGAGGAATAAATTTGAATAAGCAATCCGCAAAGTACAGGGACCTTGTCCTGACGGCGCTGTTCGGCGCCATCATTATTCTGCTGGCTTTTACGCCGTTTGGATTTATCCAGCTGGTGATCATTAAAGCCACAATCATTCACATCCCGGTTATTATCGGATCCATTCTGCTCGGGCCGAAGCGCGGCGCGATCTTAGGAGGACTCTTCGGCTTAACCAGCTTTTTGAGCAACCTCATGACGCCGACCGTTCTATCGTTTGCGTTCTGCCCGCTCATTCCGGTTCCGGGTACGACCGGCGGAAGCCCGCTGGCTCTGATTGTCTGCTTTATCCCCAGAATTCTGGTGGGCATTGTTCCGTATTACGTCTATCAGCTGGTACAAAAGCTGCTGAAGAACAATTCCAAGGGAGAATACCTTTCCCTGCTGCTTGGCGGTATTTCAGGCGCGCTTACCAACACCATCTGCGTAATGGGATTAATTTTTCTCCTGTTTCAAGAGGCCTACGCCGCAGCGAAGTCCATTCCGGTAAACGCGGTGGCGGGCGTTGTGCTTGGCATTGTGGGAACCAACGGCGTCCCGGAGGCCCTTGTGGCCGCTGTGATCACCGTTGCGGTGTGCAAACCGCTTTTACAGCTTCGCAGAAAGAAGAGCGTCTAATCCGAATAGAAATGAGTGCTGAGCCATGATTCTTGCCATCGACATTGGCAATACCAATATCGTTCTGGGCCTGATGGACGAAAAAGGGATCCATTTCAACGCCCGCCTTTCCACCGACCGCACCAAAACCAGTGACGAATATTCCATTCTGGTGCAAAGCCTGTTTCTGGTGAACCGCTGCGATATTTCCGATATCGAGGGCGGGATAATCTCCTCGGTAGTGCCGGAGCTTTCGGTGATTCTACAGGACGCCGTAAAAAAAGTTACCGGAACGCATTCACTCATCCTCGGCTCGGGCGTCAAAACCGGGCTGAACATTCTGACCGATAACCCGGCGCAGCTGGGCAGCGACCTGGTCGCCGGGGCGGTCGCTGCAGCGGCGGAATACCCGAAGCCGACGCTGATTTTTGACATGGGCACCGCCACCACGCTTTCTGTAATTGATGCGCGCGGCAGCTTTACCGGCTACATGATTATTCCGGGTGTGCGCCTTGCGGTGGAGGCTCTCTCCCGATGCACCGCGCAGCTTCCCCACATCCGACTGGAAGCCCCAAAAAAGCTGGCGGGCACCAACACGGTGGACGGCATGCGAAGCGGTGCGGTCTACGGCAACGCCGCCATGCTTGACGGTCTGATCTCCCGTATGGAGGAGGAACTCGGGCAAAAGGTCACGGTTGTGGCAACGGGCGGAATGATTCCGTATATTACGCCATACTGCAAAAGCGAAATTGTATCCGACCCGGATTTGATTTTGAAGGGTCTGTATCTCATTTACAAGAAAAACACGAAATAAGTGATCTATTAAAGGGCTGCTGCAAAATAGCCTTGCCAAAAACAGTATAGTCGATTGCTATACGTAAAAAATGCGTCTTGATTGGGCTTGTTAAGCCGTTTCAAGGCGCATTTTCTTGTCGTTATGGCTGATACTCGGTGCAACAGTCTCTTTATCCTTCGTGTTCCAGTCCGAGCAAACGCTCCTTTACATCAATACCGCCCCCGAAGCCGACCATCGCGCCGTTCTTCCCGATTACGCGGTGGCAGGGCACAACAATTATCACCGGATTGTAATGGTTCGCCATTCCCACGGCTCTGCATGCCTTTGGACTGCCCACCTGTGCGGCTATCTGCTGGTAGCTGCAGGTACTTCCGTAGGGAATCGTTTGAAGCGCTTCCCAGACCGAGAGCTGGAACGGCGTTCCTTTCAGGGAAAGCGGAAGATCAAATCCTTTCCGGCTTCCTGCAAAGTATTCCTCTAACTGCCGCACCGTCTCTTTCAGCAGCTCCGTTTTCTGTTGAGCCGGAGTCTCCTCTACAGATTTGACAAGAGTAATCTCTGTGATTCCCGTTCCGTCCTCGGCAATGCGCAGTGTGCCGACCGGAGAATCGTAGCAGCATATCGATTCCATAGCGCTCCTCCAATTAATTTTTAGGCTCTGTCACAACTCAAGGTTGAATTTTAATGATTATTTAACAGGGTATTTAAAAATGCCCTGTTTACTTCGTTTTATAAGAACATTGTTTCTACCTATATCTAAACCTTTTTATGGTTCATAATGTTTAAAGTTTTTATCATTCCTGCCCGTCATTGGTGATATACTTATTTGAGTTATATCTTTAAGTTCTGAATTACAATTATATCTATAATTGTAAATAACATTTTGTTCATCATTGAAAATCACATTTATACGGTATGGTCCTCCGTATGAACTTACCCCATCCTTATGATACGCTACATTTAACTTATATTCTTCTTCTTTATAACCTTTTGTTGTCAGATGTGCTACTACCTTTTGCTTAACAGATTCCACAGACTCTGGTTTGCTTTCTTTTGATGAAATACCACAACCAATTACTAAAATGCTAATTATACAAGCAACTACTAATAGTGCATTTCTTCTCTTTAAAATCCCCATAAAGACCTCCTATTTTAAAATTGTTATAATACATAATAATTTACAATTCTGACTTCATTCTACTGTTATTATACACTTTGGAGTGCCATCAAGCTATCAATATGAAGTCCATTTATCCAAGTAAAGGAACTGTAGGTTGATTCGATAAAGTTTTGCACTTAATATAAATATGTTCAGATATACATGCTTTTAATAGAATATTAACTCTATCTCTTATTGAACCACCTTTAACATTTACCCAGTTATTCCACAGCAGATAATTGTTAAGGTACTTTGTTGAAACACCGTTGAAAATCCTCATAAACTTTTTAAGTTTACTGTGGTATGAGTTATTCGCTTTTGGTGGGTCTTCTAATAAAGCAGTTTTTAACTGACTTTGTTCTGTTGGTGAAAGACTTTTTATCAAACTTAAAATGTCTGATACAGTTGGCATTTATACTATCCCTTCCATGTGCTAATAGGTTAATTATAGCATAAATATGGAAGTTTGCAAACAGATGTTCTGATTTTTCAACTTTTGTTGTGACAGAGCCTATTTTTATTTTGTTTTTGATACAGCCTGATTTTTTCTATGAATCCCTAGGGCAAGCAGGATGCCTGGAACCGCGAAAACAGCCGGATAAGCCATGGCGGCTGAGTTCAGCCAGGGAAGATGCCAGCCGAACAGGGTCAGGAACACAGGCACCGCATAAGCAAGCAAAACCGCTCCGGTCACACCTAAAAACCATCTCCGGCAGGCTTTGGGGATAATGATAGGAGAAATGGTATAAACGATTACCGTAACAAAAGAGGATACGAAAAAATAAATTGCCGGTACCGCGATCAGAATGTATCCCTGTAGAAGCAGGTCATTAAACGGTAGATACGGCTTATCATACAGTTCTCTCTCGAAATACGAGGCATAAGCATAGAACAGCGCGGCAATGCCAAGGTAACCCAAACTCGATAGGCGAATTGACGGATTTTTCATAAAATACCCTCCTTACAGAGCAATGCGGCTCTTGGCAGACTATTCCATTCTTCCCAATAGCTCTGCCGATATCTTATCAATCAATTATATCCTGGAGCATGTATGCAAGCCGGAAAAGCGACGGATATTCACTGAAAAAGAGGATTTCCAAGGAAAAGCGCACGAATACTTTTCGGATTCGCCGTAAAACTATTGTCTTTGCAGGAACGGCAGCCAGCTGATTACTTCTTTTCTCTTTCTCAAAAACACAATCAAAAGCAGCAGTAAGGTGGAAATCCCGCAAAACGCAAAGCCCGAAATTCCGCCCATTTTCTCCATAGCTACCCCAACACAAAAATTCCCAATCGGCGTGGAGCCCATATTCAGGAAGGCGTAAACACTCATCACGCGTCCCCGGTATTCATTGGAGGAATTCAACTGAAAAATCGAGTTTGCGATATTCATAAATATCAGGTTAAAAAATCCGATTATGGCAATTAGAATCGCACTCAGCAGAAATTGGCGCGTCAGGAGCGTAAGGGTCTGTAGGATTCCGGTAGCCAGCCCGCTTAAAATCAGGATGCTCCGGTGAATTCCATTTTTGCTGTAATAGGCCATCAGCACAGCGCCCATAAACGCGCCGAACCCGGCGGTCGCCAGCAGTACCGTATATCCGTCCGCCCCGCGCGAAAGAACCTCCTTGGCGAATACCGGAATAATCACATCATTGTTCATGGCAAAGGTGCAGACCACAGCGGTAACCAGCACATTCAAAACCAGCGTGTCGTTCTTTTTAATATACCGGATGCCGTCCAGAATATCCGGGAGCATATGCCCCGCCGTGCCTCCGACCGGCTTCTCCTGCACCGTGATCATAATAATGCTGATAATAACGGGTACATAGCTGATCGTATTAACCAAAAAGCAGAATTCCGTGCTGTATTTCAGCATGACGTATCCGCTGAGCGCAGGACCGACAATGCGGGCAAGATTTACGATAGTAGAATTCAGCGAAATTGCGTTCGTCAGGTTCTCTCTGCCGACCAGATCGATAAAAAACGACTGCCTTGCCGGCATATCGAGCGTCTGCGTAAAGCCGAACATCGTGCTCAGCAAAAGAATATGCCAATACTGTATCTGCCCCGAATAGGTCAGTACCGTCATGAGAACTGCCTGAAGCATGAACAGGAGCTGCGTCAGCAGCAGCAGCTTCTTTTTAGAGAATCGGTCGACCAACACGCCCGCAAACAGGGAGAACAGGAGCATCGGCATAAACTGGCAGACGCCGACGACACCCACCAGCAGCGGCGATTTTGTGATCGTATAAACGAGCCAGGTCTGCGCGGTACGCTGCATCCAGGTGCCGGAGAGCGAAATACACTGTCCGAACCAGAAGAGCCGGAAATTGCGGTATTGAAGGGCACGAAAGGTCGTTTTTAATATAGCAAACGGTTTTTTCAGTGTAATGTTCATCGCTGTCCTTTGTGGTGGTATTGCATCATGAATTCTTCTATTATATCACTAAATACACGCCTTGTGTCTACCTTAGATGATAATCCACAATTTAACGATAACTCAATATAGATTAAATGCAGGGTCGACACCCTGCATTTATATTTTTATACTATTATAAATCTGAATTCAGCAAACATTTTGCCTTTGTTGAATTTTGGATTATTCTGCCAAAGGCTCTGTTTTAAACTCATAGTAGCCTCTGACTTCTCCTATCCAGTCCAAAAAGGTTTCTCTCCAATAAACACTGCTGAAAAAATCCGTGATATCGGTTTGGCTGTCCAAGTTAAAGGTGACAATATTAAACGGCGTAGCGCCCTGCTCCAAAATCCCGCCAAAAACGCCGTTCGTGCTGACGCCGTTTTCTACAAAAAGTGATATGGGAAGTCCCTGCTGATAGGCCATTGCGGGTTCGATCTGCAAATAAGGGCTGCTGAGCCAAAAGTCATCAAAAGTCTGTTCGCGGGGGGAGCCCGGTCTTGCGACCGCCTTAGTCACAAACGCGCGTTTAAACGCTATCGCGATAAGACCGTAACTGCTTAAAATCATTCTGCGGATAGAGGTCAGCGGAGTTTCCGTGTACTGGTCCGTGCGACCCAGCGTACGCGGAAGCAACAGGTTTCGTTTTAATTGCGCGATTACCCCGGAAAGAAATTCGGCTTGCAGTGTATTAAACGGAGTTGCGTAGCTTAAAAACACCGGAATCCGGTACAGCATGCTGTCTTTATCCGGGAAGTCCGCCCCGCCTGCTCCTGCGGCAGCGGGATTATCAACGGTAAATCCCTCGTTGATCCGCTCGGGGTTACTGGCAAAATCATAGTTCTTATCCATATTCATAGTATACACCTCATTGATATTATCCGTATGAAACAACTTGTCTACATACCATAATATGAAGAGGTGCCCAGCGGTGTTAACACGGATTATCCATGCTGCCCGGCGATAGTCACTCCCCGGCACAGCCGGGAGTCCTTCTATGCGGGCAAAGCCCTGAATTACTTACACCTGCATGTGAATCCCGGGCAGTCTGCGCCTTTTGAAAAATGCCGCGATAGGCACCCCTGTTCTCAAGCTCATTTGACCTATGTCCGCTTTTAATTACTACAAGCAAATCCGAATTCCTCCTTTGTACTATGTTTAAAATTCATTTTTGTCTCTTATTTTTAAAACATTTAGTAATTTTGCTCAAAAAAAATAATGTGAAACATTCTATTTTATATAATTAAATAGGTAAAATATGGAGTATTATTACAATAATAAACCACACAGGGGTTCTAGCTATCAACGTAACGTAATCATGAAAGGGTGTATTGAATGTTAAAGTTTAAAGGATTTCATTGGAATCGAAAACCCCGAACCCAGCGTGATATGACGCTTAACGGAAAACGGAAATTAAAATTAATATCTCCCATAAAGAAGTATAAGAGCATGACCATATATAAGAAATTGAGCATTTCTTTTTTATTGATTGCCTTTCTCAGCAGCTTTATCATCGGCGCTGTCGGAATTCTGAGTCTGAACAGCAACAACGCGGTGTCCGAGAAAATCTACAGGGAAGATCTGGTGCCGCTGTCTCCGATCAACCGGATACAGACAGACTTTCTTACCATGGGGACAAAATTAAATCCCAATGATATTTCCACAAGCCAGAATGAGGTTAGTAACTATTCCTTCAAAATTCTAAAGGAGCTGTCCGAATACAGTGAGACCGTGAAGGACGACCAGGAAAAGGCGATTCTCGGTCAGATGGCCAATGATATTACCGACTATCAATTGCAAATGCGGGAAGTGATCACTCATTTTCAAAGCAACAATTCTAAAACAGCCTATGAGCTGATGAAAAATGACGTTTCAAAAACCTCCGAGCATTTTGACGGGCTGATTACGAGCCTGTTTTCGCAAAAAATCGCGGAGGCAAAGCAGAGAAATGAACAAAGCCAGAAAAACTTTACCCTCTCCATGGGTCTGATGGCTCTTGTGATGCTTATTTCCATCATCCTCGCCGCGTTCTTCGGCAAGCTGAACGCAAAGCTTATCTGCAAACCGATTACCAATCTTATCAAAACCGCCGACGAAATTTCGGAGGGAAATCTCAACGTTACGATCGATAAAGGCAGCGGGGACGAAATCAGCACCCTTGCGAACGCCTTCGAAAAAATGACAGATACCTGGTCCGGCTACATAAAAGATATCTCCACCGTTCTTTCCCAAATGTCGGAAGGGAATCTGGATGTGAAAATATCCTCCGAATATAAAGGAGACTTCATTCAGATCAAAGAGTCTATCAATCATATCGCCTCCACACTGAACGACGTAATCGGACAAATCATCATCGCTTCCAACGAAGTAGCCGCCAGCTCCAAGCAGCTCTCCGCAGGAAGCCAGAGCCTTTCCAACGGCGCTTCGGAGCAGGCCGCTTCGGTGGAGCAGTTAACGGCCTCCATTGCCGAAATCGCGCAGAAGACAAACGAAAACGCATCCAGCGCTTCGAAGGCAGACAAAATTGCCAGCTCCGTAAAAACCGATACCGACGGCGGCAATGAAAAGATGGAGCGGATGCTCGTCTCGATGAACGAGATCAGTGAATCTGCCGCAGGAATTTCCAAAATTATTAAGGTTATCAACGATATCGCATTCCAGACAAATATTCTTGCGCTGAACGCCTCGATTGAAGCGGCCAGAGCAGGCAGCTACGGCAGAGGCTTCGCAGTTGTCGCAGAAGAGGTTCGGCACCTTGCGCAGCGCAGCTCGGAGGCGGCGAAGGACACCACACAGATGATTGACAAATCGCTGGACAAGGCGGCGGAAGGCACGGATATCGCCCGCGATACCTCTGCCGCGCTGAAAAAGATTGAGGAAGGCGTAAACGGCACGGCTTCCATCCTCAACGAGATTGCGCGGTCATCGAACGAGCAGGCCGTGGGAATCACCCAGCTGAACAAGGGAATTGACGAGGTATCCAAGATCGTGCAGATTAATTCGGCGACCGCCGAGCAAAGCGCCGCCGCGAGCGAAGAATTGTTCCGCGAGGCGGAAACCATGCGGCAGCTTGTCAGCCGCTTTCAGGTACGGCAGGCGTAAGCCTGCAATTCCACTTTCCAACATGAAGCATAGGAGTCTGCTGCAAAATGATTTTGCAGCAGCAGCTTGCACAGAGAAGTAATCTGTAAAACAAGAAAATGCGCCTTGAAACGGCTTATGAAAGCCCGATCAAAGCGCATTTTTTGCGAAATTTTTTGTAGCGGCTATTTTGCAATCGCTCCCTCTGTTCCTGCTATTAAATACGGTACGGCGCCAAAGCATCGGCAGCCACGGAGAAAAAGCTTTCAGACGCGCCCCAATCGAAGCGGAAAAGACCTTCTCCGCCGCCGCCTCCGACACAGTGTACCCTGGTCCGACCCTCAAAGTCGTCTATGACCACCGTCAGTGTCAGCCTGTTTCCGGCCCGATAATAGTGCTTCTCATAAACCGCAACAACACAGCTGCCCGCCGGCGACTGAATCGGATAAAAATCAATGCGCTCGCCCGTGATACTGCCGCCAACCACAGCGTCGTCAATCCTTCTCAGGGTGTCCTCCGGGTGTAAGCTTACAAAAAAAGTATCTTCCATAAAAAATATCCGCCTTTCACTTTCTATATGCTGAGCTCGCCGGAGGCAAAAAATGCGACATCGCCGCTGATGAACACTTCATCCCTGTTAGAGACCCATGCCTGAATCACACTTGGTCGTTGAACAAAGCTTCCCTGATGAATTTCTATAGCCTTGTTCCTCTCCGCAAAGCCATGCTCCACAAGGTAAGCGCACAGCGGCCCGGCCGCGCTGCCTGTCGCAGCATCCTCCACCGCACCAAAGTTATCCCAGGTGCGGCATTCCAGTATCTGTGTTTCAAATACATAAACAAATTTTGCTCCGAATCCGCCCAGAAAATTCTCAAAATTACAGATGCTGATTTTCGCCCGGTCTAAACCGGATTTCAGCGGCACCAGCAGATAAGGCAAGCCGGTTGACACAACCTCAATGGGATAGGCTGCGTCCAGATCACGCTCAGAAAGGTTCAGCGAGCGGGCAATCTCTCCGTAGCGGCTCTGCTCCACCTGACCCAAAAATTGCGGCGCACCTTGATTCATCGTTACATTGTATCCCCCATTCATGTGCTTTGAGGCTACGGTTATTCCTCTTCCCTGCAAGTCAATTAAAATTTCAGCGGACTCCTTTGAGGCAAAATAAAGGCTATGCAAAACCGCGCCCAGTCCGACGATTGGGTGCCCCGCAAAATTCAGCTCTTCCTCCACGGTAAAAATACGAGCCGGAAAAGAACCGTCGGTGTTCCGCCCAAAAACAAATACGGTTTCAAACTGCCTGAATTCGGCCGCGATACTGAGCAATTGATCGTTACGACACTGCTTATCCGGAAAAACAACAGTCAAGCCGTTCCCTTTCATGGCTTTTGAAGAAAATACGTCTACATGAAAATACTTCATATTTTAGTCCTACCCTTAAAAATTTATTAAAATCGCAGAAAATAAAACAAAATCGATAAGCTTTGCCGATATTTCTTCCACTTTTATTCTATTCCATAGTATAATAGAAATAATTACCGATCCGGCAGTTTCTGAAATATTGTACAAAACATACATGCGAAATTTTTCATATACAGTCCTGCTGCCATGTTCGGGAAACGCGGTATTTTCAAACCCGCCATCACAAGTATAGTTTTAGGAGGCAACACCATGAAAGATGAAACAAAATGTCTGCATTCCGGGTATCACCCCAAAAACGGGGAGCCAGGAGTCGTCCCGATTGTTCAAAGTACGACCTATGTGTATAATTCCGCGGCTGAAGTTGCCGCCGTGTTCGATGACCCGACAAAAAGCCTGGTCTATTCCCGCTTCGGCAATCCGACCGTTATGGCGGTGGAGCAGAAAATTGCCGAGCTGGAGGGCGGAGTCGGCGCATTGTGCACAACCTCCGGTCAGGCCGCAACCCTGCTTTCTATTTTGAATCTTTGCAGTGCCGGCGACAGCTTTATCAGTACGCCGCAAATCTACGGCGGAACCATCAATCTGTTTTCGTTTACACTCAAGCGCCTTGGAATTGAATGCATCTATGTGGATCAGAACGCAGGTGAGGAAGAAATCCTCAACGTCTTCAAGCCGAATACAAAGGCGGTGTTCGGAGAGACCATTGCAAACCCGGCGCTGACGGTGTTTGATATTGAGAAGCTTGCCCGAATCGCCCACAAGCGCGGCGTTCCGCTCATCATGGATAACACCTTTGCCACTCCGATTCTGTGCAAGCCGTTTGAATTCGGGGCGGACATTGTGATTCATTCCACCTCCAAATACATGGATGGTCACGCGGTGCAAAACGGCGGCGTAATCGTGGACAGCGGAAAATTTGACTGGACGAACGGAAACTTCCCCGATTTAACCGAGCCGGATGAATCCTACCACGGGATTTCTTACACAAAAGCGTACGGAAACATGGCCTATATTATTAAAGCAAGAATGCAGCTGATGCGGGATTTCGGCGTATATCCTGCCGCGCACTCAGCCTTTTTACTGAACCTGGGGTTGGAAACGCTGCCGGTTCGCATGAAGCAATACTGTGAAAACGCGATGACCGTCGCCGAATATCTCGAGAAAAAGGAGCAGGTCGAAAAGGTAATCTACCCCGGTCTTAAGAGCGACGCGGGCTACGAGCTGGCACAGAAATACCTGAAAGGTTGCAGCGGGGTCATTTCCTTCATTATTAAGGGCGGAAGAGAAAATGCCGCTAAATTCATGGATTCTCTGAAGCTGGCCTCCAACGAGGTGCATGTCGCGGATATCCGCACCTGTGTTCTGCATCCTGCCAGTGAAACACACCGCCAGCTTACGGACGATCAACTCGCTGCGGCAGGAATCAACGCGGGAATGGTACGCTTTTCGGTAGGACTTGAAAACATAACGGATATTCTGGAGGACCTCGATCTGGCATTTTCAAAAATCAACTAATTACTCTTTGAGTTTGGTATTTCGGGAAAACTTCTCCCGTCAATTTTTATTAATTTGGGATTGATATTTATATTGATTTCATTTTAATTGATTTCTTATTTTATGTAAAGAATATTTGATGTTAAAACATTTTAATTTCAGCAGACAGAGGGCTGCGGCAAAACAAATTGCCGCAGCCCTCTTTTCGTTTTCGGCTTCACCCCTTCTGGCGTTGCCGGCTCCTTTTCCCAATGACTCTTCTATGGAATCTCCCGTTGCTTCGAAATACTTTTCGAAGCCCTGAATCCGGCTGTTTCCGTAACGCGCCGGAAATAGCAAATCACTGGTTTACTTGCTCTTATCCACAATTTCCTTCGCCATAGCGGTCAGTTCAGTCTGTGTGAGTTTGCTGTTCTTTGC
>JAEZWL010000063.1 GCA_023420245.1 Bacillota bacterium
CCAGCCGGCCGGTCTGCCCGTCACCGGAATCACGCTGTAGCCCGCGTTGTACAGCTTCCATATCGCCGTGTAGGCGTTTTCCGTCAGCTTTCCGTTTGTCGTTATGGTGTCGTCAATATCGCAAAGAATATATTTTATTTTAGACACGCGGTCGGCATTCAATTCCTTAATTGCTTTCATTGATTCCATTCCTCCGAAATATACTTCCCATGATGCGCTCTCAAAAAGCATACTTCCGGCAAATCTGTCGAAAGTATCCTTTTTCCCGGGTGCCGCACCTCATCGGCGCTGCTTCCGGCTATTCAAGCTTGTAAGGTTCTGTGGTTCTGTTCATCCCTGAAATAATTCGCGACCTTCACCGCCATTTCCTGTGCGACGCCCAAATCCCATAAAAGCTGGAGCAGTGTATAACGGTCGCGTACTTCCTTGGCTACAAGGATGCTGTTGATAACCGATTGATAATCCACGCCGACCTGTGCGGGGTTGATCGGCGCATCCAGATCGGAAAGAATCTTTTCAATATAAGATAACGGCGGTAGAGAATCCATAATTTTTACAATCTCCGGCCAGTGTTTTTCCATGTTCGCTACGCGTTCCGCGTGAGTTTCCGGCGCATTTTTTCTTACCTTTTTTTCCAGCTGAATTACTCCGGGAGCGGCAATGCTGTATGTATCGGCAATCTTTTTCTCCCAGCTTTCATAATCGAAGTTTTTGGCGACGAGACGCGCTTTTTCAAAATCAATCTGCATCTTTTTCAGCTCGCCGTACAGATAAGTAATCGCCACGGTACCGATGCCGACCTTTGTTCCGTGGAGCACGGGCTTGCGCCCTTCAAACAGGAATTTCATTTCCCAGAAATGGGAAATATGATGTTCGCTTCCGGAAGCGGGACGGGAATTTCCGACAAAGCTCATCGCGATACCGGTGAGAATTAAAGCCTCCATGATGCTTTGAATTACTTTCGGGTCGCGGGTTTTTACCAGCTCGATATTATCAACTACTTTTCGGATTGAAACCTCCACCATCCGCGCAATGACTTCACAGTAATATTCTCCGTTGATAACATGGGAAATTTTCCAGTCGGTAAGACAGGTGTATTTTCCCAGAATATCTCCGAGCCCTGCCGTAATCATATTCATCGGAGCCCTGCACAATATGTCCAAATCCCCGATAATGACCTCCGGTGTATGCGTCTCGTAGGTCGTTTTTAAATGGTCGGTAATCAGCGGCGCTCCGGTTGAAGCAAAGCCATCCATAGAGGGTGCGGTCGCGACCACAAAATAATCCCGTTTCATCTGGTAGCTTACAAACTTGCAGCTATCGTTGATCGTACCCGTTCCGACCGCAATAATCAAATCCGCGTCCTTATCAAAGGCTACCATCAGCTCGCCGATCGCGGCTTCATCCGGAACAAGCTCCCGCGCGCTGAAGGTAAAAATCGTATTCACGTATCCGGCCTTATCCAGCACACTTTTCACCTGATTGCCGCATACCTCGCGGGTATTGCAGTCACACACAATAAAGGCTCTGCTGTAACCGTACTTGTTCATATAAAACGGGATTTTCTCCACCGCGCCCGATGAAATTTCTACATCCTTCAGCTCCGTCTGGTGGCTGATTCCGCAGTCACAGGAGAACGTGCGGTTTAAATAGTCCGAAATGGAAAATGTTTGCGCATTAATCATTATATCACTCCTAAACAGTAAAGCTATCCCGAAAACCACGCTGTTTTCACATGGCGGTTATTCCATTCTTGATTTTTGTTTGCAGTTTCCGTCGGTGATAGGTATGATAATTTGCTGCAAACATTGTTAAATTTTTAACTATTAAGTGTGCTTCCCTGTTAAGCTTCCACGGTTGTTCCAACCATTGCCGCATTTCTTATTGAACAATCATACTCCGGCTTGTCGCTTTCATGCCAAAGGAATAGGCGCTTCCCGTTATTACCGGTACAACCCGAACCGGTTGGGGCAGTCGTCCCCCGCCGTTGCGGGATAAAAATACCCAGGAACCAATCCGGTTAATTCGGGTCTTTTAGCGTATAAGGGTGCAGCTCCATTGCCTGTACGATTTTCAGCGCCGGGCACGGATTATTGCAGGTCATCAGGCGCGCGCCGCAGCGGATAGATTCCCGAACCAGCTCTGCGGTATCGGGGCAATAGGACCAGGGAAGAATCCCCATATCCTCAAACTCCTGAACAAGCTCCGGCGTTAGAATTTTCATGTCAATTCCCACCGCGTACATTTTGGAATAGGTGCCGTTTTCCCCCTCAACGAAATTCTGCATTTTTTCTTTTGGAAAGCCCTGTGTTTTTACTCCGTAGGTATCGTACAGATAGGCGATAATGGAAGCGTCAAAGCAGGTAAACACGCAGCGGTCAATTAAATGGTATTCCTTTAGGATATCCATCGTAAGATCAACGGTCTCATGCGTTTTTTCCTTGATTTCCACATTGAGGAGAAGATCCTTGTAGGGGGCGATCAAATCACAGAACTCACGCAGGGTCGGAACCTTAAGACCCTCGAAAATGATTCCCGCTTTGATTCCGGCATCCAGACTTTTGATTTCTTCCAGCGTCATATCGTGGATATAGCCCGTACCGTTCGTGGTGCGGTCTAACGTATTGTCATGCATTACCACAACGACTTTATCTTTGGTAAGATTCAAGTCAAATTCTATCATATCCACTTTCATATCCAGTGCTCTCTGCATACTGAGCAGCGTGTTTTCCGGGTAAAACGCTTTGCAGCCCCGGTGCCCGGCAACAACCATATCTTTTTTATCAAGCAGTCTTTCAATGGTACTCATATCTGAAATAAGGCTTCCTTTCAATGTTTTTCTCTCCTGCGGATCTTCCGTATCCGTTTTTCCGAGATATAAGCCGGCCCGTGTTATTGGGGGCACAGACCGGCTTCTACCGCTTACGGTCAGATTCTTAATCCGCCTGACCGAGAATCTGCTTGGACTTCGCGTACAAATCATCCAGCGCCTTTTGGGGGTTCTTGTTATCATTCATAACAGCCTGTTCCATATTGAGAAGCTGGGCTTTCATTTCAGACCAGTAGGGATGCTGTTCGGTATCCACAGCATATTGCAGCTGATCATAAGCAACTTTGTACATCGGCGATTCCTTCCAGAGCTTCTGAATGGTATCGCTTTCCGTCATCTTCTTGGTGAAGGGCAGATATCCGGTATCAAGAGCAAACTGGAGTCCGCCCTGTTCGTCATTAATAAACCAGTTGATGAATTCCCACGCCGCCTCTTTGTTTTTTGAGGCTTCCAGAATACCAATATTTGCGCCGCCGGTCGGCATTGCCTGCTTATCCTGCCCGGGCAGCATGGCTACGCCGAGATTGAATTTGCAATTCTTCTTTAATGTACCGATCAGGGAAGTGGATTCCTGGAACATTGCACACTCGCCGTTGATGAAGGACTGGCGGGCGATGTTGGCTCCGTCCTTTACAGGGGTAACCTTAAAGTATCCGGAATCTCTCAGGTCGAGCCACATTTTGAGAACCTTAAGTCCTGTTCCGTTATCATAGAAGCCGACCGTCTTTTTGTCTTCGCTGATGGTACGTCCGCCAATTTGCGCGACATTCGCCTTAAAGTACCAGGTAGCGATCGGCCACGTTACGCCGTAGCGCACGGTTTTGCCGCCGGATACCTTTGTCAGCTTTTTCGCGTAAGCCTTCAGCTCGTCCCAGTTTTTCGGTCCTTTTTCCGGGTCTAAGCCCACCTCTTTGTATGCATCCTTGTTGTAATACAGAATTGGGGTGGAACGGCTAAACGGAATGGAGTACATTTTTCCGTCGCCATTGTAGAAGGAATATCCCATCAGTCCCTGTACAAAATCATCTTTGGACATGCTGGCTTTACTTAGGTAGGGATTCAAATCGGTAAGTATTTCGTTTGTAGCAAACGGCTCAACAAAGGCTCTTTCAATCTGGGCGATATCCGGGGCGTTGTTGCCGGCGACTGCGGTCTGGAGCTTTGCGGCTTCTTCTTCATAGGAGCCCTGGTTGGTCGCCACGACTTCAATCTTATCCTGACTTTTGTTAAAGCGCTGAACCATTGCGTTGAGTCGGTCTCCGTTGGAGGAGCCCATTGCGTGCCAGAAGGACACCTTGATTTTCTCCCCTGCGGACGGCGCCTGTGATTGTGCCTGCGAGGCCGCTTGCGCCTGAGGCTGAGCCGTACTGCCGGTGCCTGCCTCACCGCTGGAGCAGGCTGTGACGGAAAGTGTCATTAACGCAGATAAGAGCAGACATAAAGCTTTTTTCATGATTTTTCCTCCCAAATTCATCTATAAATTCTCTCTATGTTCTTTTTCATAGAGGATTTAGCAAATAAGAGTGTCTACTTAATACCGGAATAGCAAAATGCTTTTACAATTTGCCGGCTGGCAAAGATGTATACGATAATAATCGGAAGCACCAGAATGGTATTGCCC
>JAEZWL010000066.1 GCA_023420245.1 Bacillota bacterium
TCTTCGATATTGCACATTAACAACAAATGTTGTTTTCTCACTTTGATAAATGATACTGTCATCCACGATTTTCTCCGCCTTTTTTGTAATCTGCTTACTCTTCTTACTGTAAAAACCTCTTCCGTCAAAGGAGGCCTGAGGAAAGTTAATACAATTAAACAAATCGTCCATCGCATTCAGCAATTCGAATTCGCTGGTGAACCGGATAAATTTTTCGAAAAATTCGTTATACAGAATCCCGTTCATGGTTTTCAATGAGAATAAGAAAAGATAAACCATACATCTGGATGGATTTTTATTAATTGTACCTTCCGTTTGCCGCAAAGGAATCTCTCCTGTTTTTAATATTAAATATTATTATACTACTTTTTTCACCAATTTTCTACACAGCAGCTACATATTTTGTTTATTTAATTGGATTTTTTAAATTGTATTAATTCTAATAATCATACATTTGCCAAATCCCGCAATACGGACTTGCAACGAAAAGTAAAAAGCGGCATATAATTCTTTAAAGGGGTGACGGTGATGTTCGGTACTTTACTTGGTTTTGCTCTGTCTGGATTACTTTTCTTTATTCTGCACGTAACAGGTTCCGGTTCCTTCCCCCGTCCACTCAGCGCACAGGAAGAAAAGGATTGTCTGGAACGGTTTAAAAGCGGCGATATGTCGGCGAGAAACAAGCTGATTGAACATAATCTGCGCTTAGTGGCTCACATCATCAAAAAGTATTACGCCAATTCCAATGATCAGGATGATTTAATCTCAATCGGAACCATCGGGCTGATTAAAGCGGTGAACACCTTCGATTGCGGCAAAGGTATCCGCCTTTCCAGTTACGCTGCCCGGTGTATAGAAAATGAAGTACTGATGTATTTCCGCTCCACCAAAAAAAGCGCACAGGATATTTCGATGAATGAACCGATCGATACGGATAAGGCCGGCAACGCGCTCACGCTGATGGACGTCATGGCAACAGAAGATAACATTCTGGAAAACCTCGACTGCAAAATAAAATCCGAGCAGCTCAAGCGATACCTTAGTGAAGTACTTACCCCCCGCGAACGAAAAATCATTGAGCTTCGATACGGCCTTACCGGGATAAATCCCCTCACGCAACGCGAAGTTGCACAAAAGCTTGGCATTTCCCGCTCTTATGTATCCCGAATTGAAAAGAAGTCTCTGGGGTCCTTACTGAAGCGGTTCAGCAAATAGAGATCCAAACGTGTTTAAAAGCCGTAAGTCTGTGCGGACTTACGGCTGATTCATATTCTCTCCCTGTTTATTCGGGCACGGCGCATGATCGGATTTTTAGAACACCGTGCCGCAGTCATACTCCGGGCATTGCGGCTTCTCCTCAAGCCCGCTAACGAATGCGGAGCTGGAAATCACTGCTTACATATCCTTTGCTACGACCACATTCGCACCGGTACCGAGCAGATCAGCGAGGACAATCTCCCCACGCTTAACCGGTGAAACCAGCTCCACACCGTTCAGAAGCTCCATCACCTGAAAGAGAAGCTCCTTCGGGATATCCCGATCGGTTTTCACGGGGCAGCGCCTGTGGACGGCGCCCTTGATTTTAACAGTGCTGGTCAGCACCCTTGTGGGGTGCGTCAGCTCCTTCCTGCCGTATTCCGCACCCTTCGGGCAGGCGTTGCCTGTAACCTTGAAATCATCCTCGTCATCAACATTTAAATGACAGCCCTTCGGGCAGCAGATGCAAATCAGTTGCTTCATTTTATCTCAGCCTCCTTCGCGGACACGGTGATCTCCCCGCTTACCGCCTGTTCCAGAAACTGCCGGGGCAGCACGATATGCTCCATTTCGCCCGGCGCCATGTGCTCCCGCTTTATGCTGGAAAAAACCTTTCCCCCGCTTGTCACTTCGATTACGGAAGCCTTCAGCGTTTTCTTTACGCGGAAGAATACCTCCACATACTTTTCAACCCGATTTACGCGTACATGCTGTGGCACGGTGTACCCCACATTCTCTCCGTTTTTTAGAACAACAACCGGCTCCCGGCTGCTTCTCGGCTTGACCGCCTGTCCGCACGACTTTGCCGCCGCCGCGCCGGCGCGCCGGCTCTCGGCGGTGACGAAATCAACGAGGTCATGTACATGGACTACATTTCCGCAGGCGAAAATTCCGGGTATTGATGTTTCCATATTCTCGTAGACCACCGGTCCCTTTGTGCGCGGGTCAAGCTCGATTCCCGCCGCTTTGGAAAGCTCGTTCTCCGGAATCAGACCGACAGAGAGCAGAACCGTGTCGCAGTCAAAAAACCGCTCCGTACCCGGAATCGGCTTGCCACGGCTGTCCACCTCGGAAACAGTAACCCCCTCCACGCGGCGGTCCCCCTTGATTTCTGTGATGGTATGGGACAGATACAGCGGAATGCCGTAATCGTTCAGGCATTGGACGATATTGCGGTTCAGTCCGTTGGAATAGGGCATCAGCTCGACGCAGGCAACCACCTTCGCGCCTTCGAGCGTCATGCGGCGCGCCATGATCAGACCGATATCACCCGAGCCGAGAATGAGCACCTTTTTGCCGACCATATACCCCTCAATATTGACATAGCGCTGTGCGGCGCCGGCGGTGAACACGCCCGCCGGGCGACTCCCCGGAATACCAATCGCGCCTCTTGTTCTTTCGCGGCAGCCCATCGTCAGTACGACCGCATCCGCCTGCGCGGCAATGTAGCCGTCACGCGGATTGACCATATGTACCTCCTTGCGGTCCGTTACCTCCAGTACCATGGTGTCCAGCATCAGCTCCGCCCCGGTTTGCTTCAGCATATCGATAAACCTGCCCGCGTATTCGGGACCGGTTAGCTCTTCTTTGAAATAGTGAAGACCGAAGCCATTGTGGATGCACTGATTCAGAATGCCGCCCGGCTCCTTGTCGCGCTCTACAACAAGAATTTTCTCCGCGCCGTTCTGATACGCTTCGCACGCGGCCGCCAGACCTGCCGGACCCGCGCCGATTACAATCACATCATACTTTTTCATCTCTTCCCGCCTCCATTCTTGGTTTCCCCGGTCAGCAGGCGGCTGCCCGCGCGGTCCTGGCAGACTTCTTCCATTGAAAGCCCTGTTTCACGGCTGATAATCTCATGGACGCGAGGTCCGCAAAAGCCGCCCTGGCAACGCCCCATACCTGCGTTACAGCGTCGCTTGACCCCGTCAATGGAAACCGGCGGAATCGGGCTGTGCATGGCTTGCAGGATATCTCCCTCGGTAATGGTCTCACACCGGCAGATTACCCTGCCGTAGCTCGGGTCGCGCTTAATCGCTTCCTCCTTTTGTTCCTGCGTCATATGCCTGAACAAGGTCACGTCGCGGGTATCGGCGGCGTTTTGCTTTGCCGCGCAGGTAAGACCGATGCCTTCCAAAATGCTTCTGATCTCGATACCAATGGCCGGAGCGGCGGAAAGACCGGGGGATTTGATTGCGGCGGCGTTGACAAAGCGGGGCGCGTCCGGAGAGGCTTCGATGATAAAATCATCCTGCGCCGTTGTTGCGCGCACGCCGGTAAAATTACGGATGGATTCCCGAAAATTGACCTTAGTGCTGGAACGGGTCGCAATTGCTACGATTTTTTCCAGTCCCTGTGCGGTAACGGCGACATCCTCCGGATTTTCTGCCGGATCGGCGGTCGGACCAACAATGAGGTTTCCATGAACGGTAGGAGAAATCAGGATTCCCTTACCATCCTTCTTCGGCGGCTGAAAGACGGTGTGACTGACCACGTCGCCCTGATTTTTATCAAGCAGGTAATACTCGCCCTTGACCGGAAGAATTTTGAAGAACGGTTTTGCCGCCATATCGTTAATTACATCCGCGTAGGCTCCTGCGGCGTTGACAATGTATCGTGATGCAAAGGTCCCTCCGGAGGTTTCGATCTGATAGAAATCTCCCTGATTGCAAATGGAGGCTACCGCGCAGTTCAGGTGCAGCTTTGCACCGTTTCGCACGGCGGTTTGCGCCAGCGCGATGGCAAGCCCCCACGGATTCACAATGGCCGCAGTCGGCGCGTAGAGCGCTCCGATAACGTCGGGGCTTAGATTCCGCTCGATTTCAAGCGTCTGCTGTCTGTTGAGTATTTGCAGACCTTCCACACCGTTTTCGGTGCCACGGCGGTAAAGCTCACGGATTGTATCCATGTCCGCCTCATCGAACGCGATGACCAGAGAACCGACGCGCTTGTAATCGACAGAGAGGCGCCTGCACAGCTCCTCCATCATTTGGCTTCCCTGCACGTTCAGCCGTGCCATCTTTGTACCGGGAACCGGGTCGTAGCCCGCGTGAACAATCGCGCTGTTGGCCTTTGTCGTGCCGCAGGCAACGTCGTTCTCTTTCTCGACAACCGCCACGGAAAGCTGATACTTCGAGAGCTCATAGGCGATGCTCGCCCCGACGACTCCGCACCCTATCACGGTTACATCATACATTTTTCTCATCCTTTCCTATCTAAAGGGCTGCGGCGCAGAAATGCGCGTTACCCTGATACTCTGATTTACAGTTCCTCGATGCAGCCGAGGCCGGAAGAACACCCCAATATTTGCAATATTTCCGTGTGAGAGCGGTAGACCTTGGACTTTACGGAAAGCAGCACGGAGGTCGCCTTTTTCCCCGTCGTCTTATTTTTAATTACCTGAATGTCAGATACCAGCAGATTGTTTTCCTTCGCCAGATTGATAAAAGTGCCAAGCCCCGCCGGACTGTCAAATTCCAGATATAAATCCAGCTGTTTTGAATTTACCCGCATGCGTTCATCCAGCTTATGCAAAATCGTCATGACACAGAAGATGGTGATTCCGCCGGTAATCGCGCCCTCATAGAACCCGATGCCGATCGCCAGCCCGACACAGGCGGAGGCCCAAAGCCCCGCCGCGGTGGTCAGCCCTTTCACCTGATTTCTGCCGGTAATGATGATGGTGCCCGCACCGAGAAAGCCGATTCCGCTGATTACCTGCGCGCCGAGCCGGCTAACGTCTCCGGTATGAAAGGTGTTAAAAACATACTGGTTTGTCATCATAACCAAAGTCGCGCCGAGGCACACCAGAATATAAGTCCGGAACCCCGCAGGGTGCCTTTTTCTTCCGCGCTCAAAGCCCAGCGCACCGCCGATAATGACCGACAGAAGAATTCGTACAATGATGGAAATAAGATTGATATTTCGAAGCATATCCAAATCAATCAAGAGGAATCCCTCCTTGTAATACCGTAATCACATCGGATAAAAAAGTCAACCGATAATTTCATGTACTTTGGCGCAGATACCCCGCGCCAGGGAACAATGATCTTTCGCATCCATATGAACCTGATCGGTCTCACTGGGAGCGGCATAGTCCGCCGCATTCATCAAATGATATTCCGAAGAGATCGTTTTTTTATATTCTTCCCAAAGCCGCAGAGATTTCTGATAGGATACCGGGCTGAACGCACCGGTCAGCGGATCGTCGCTGACCTGCTCGCCTAACCAAATGGGGCAAACCACCAATATTTCCGGCACGCGAAGGTCTCCGCGGTAATCAAAATTTTTTACAATATCGGCCAGCGCCTTGGCTCCCTGCGCGATATCCGTGGCGCTTGCGGAAAAACGGGTTTTCAAGTCGATTGTGCCAAGCATCAGAATAACCAGCTCAAGCGGGCGGTGGGAATACAGGCAGGGATACAAATACGTGCGCCCGTTTTTGTAAGGTTCGATCGGGTCTTCAAAAACCGTAGTCCGATAGCCGCAACCCTCTTCTATCACATGATAATCGCTGCCCAGCATTTTTTGAAGAACGCACGGCCAGCGTGTGTCCATATCCCATCTTCCGTTTCCGTCCGGTCGTGTCCCGTAGGTATTGGAATCCCCATAGCATAAAATACTCTTCACGCTGCCGTCACTTCCTTTTCAGCATTACTGTTTCTATTTGAAGGAGAGGATATGCGTGACGGCCTCCGCAAACCCCTCTCCCCCCTCCTGCGTTGTAACATAGGTGGGAAGATGGCTGATTTTTTCTAAAAACGGAAGAATATTCGCCACGGCACAGCTGTTCGGAAAATAGCGGAACATCGGCTCGTCGTTCGGGGAATCCCCGAAGAAAATGCTGCTTTCCCTGATATTCTCTTCCTTTAATACTTCCTTCATGAACAGCTCCGTCATCATGAGCTTGTCGTAATCCCCAAACCACGCGTTCACATGGATGGAGCTTACTTTTGCGTGCGCGCCCATGGAAGTGCAGATGTCTTTTATTTTTTCCGCCGCCTCAAAGCCGAGGTAAGGCGGGTCCTCGTTAAAATCAACCGCTAAATCATAAATACGCGCAAACTGATCTTTTGCTACTCGGCAGCCGGGCACCCCCTTTAAACAGGCCTCTTTTATTTTCTGCAGCTTCGCTCTTGTCTCCGCATCGGAAACGGACGGGTGTGGAAAGGTCTTTAAATGATCGCCCTCAAAATAAAACACAAAGGCCCCGTTTTCCCCCACCACGGCCTTCACCGGCCATTCCCGAATGATGAGGTCACACCAGCCGGCCGGTCTGCCCGTCACCGGAATCACGCTGTAGCCCGCGTTGTACAGCTTCCATATCGCCGTGTAGGCTTTTTCCGTCAGCTTTCCGTTTGTCGTTATGGTGTCGTCAATATCGCAAAGAA
>JAEZWL010000081.1 GCA_023420245.1 Bacillota bacterium
ACCGTATCCTGGGCGACATGCACCAGAGGCTCGGTAACGTTAATGCCTGCGTTATTTGTGTAGGAGATTTCCTTGAGAACGTCTTCGGCAACATACCAGGGTTCCTTCATGTAGGTTTTCTTTTCTACTGTTTGCTTGTTTGCAAGCTTCGAGATAATGTCCGCGCAGAAAGGTCCCTGCAGCGGGTTGCACTGGAAGTCGGCGTTGATTTTGCCGGCAAGTACTTCCTTCAGACCGGCCTTGCAGGCGTCAAAGGAGATCAGGATTACATCGCCGTTCACGCCAAACTTTACGCCAGCGGCGTTCATGGCGTCTTCCGCGCCGAACGCTTCGTTATCGTTCTGGCATACGACCACATTGAATTTGCCTTGATAAGACTTACAGTAGGATTCCATGATGGCCTGGCCGCCGTCCTGTGTAAATTTGCCGTCCTGAGAATCCAGAATCTTCCAGCCGTTCGCGTCGGCAATTTTCTTAAAGCCGTCGGTACGTCCGATTTGGGCGGAGGAACCCTTGCTGCCTTCGATTACAAGAATATTGAGGTCCTTAATGCCCTTCTTTTCCGCGTAGGCCTTCAGCCATGCGCCGGCGGCGAGACCTTCGTTGGTGAATTCAGAACCAACCCAGGAAACATATTTGTCGGAGTCGTCAATCGTACGGTCAATGACGATAACCGGAATGCCGGCATCCTTTGCTTCGGTAAGAACGGTATCCCACCCGGTGGAAACAATCGGGTCAATGACTATGTAGTCGACGTTTTGCTGAATGAAGTTACGAACCGCTTCAAGTTGTTTCGCGGAATTGTTGTCGCAGTCAACAAACTGCAGGTCAAAGCCCTTTTCTTTTGAAAACGCGGTTTGAACGGATTTTGTTGAAGCTGTTCGCCAATCGGATTCATGACCGACCTGCGCAAACCCAACGGTAATCAGTTTGCCGTCTTTTCCTGCGGCTCCTCCAGTCGCGTTGCTCGCTGCAGCGCCATTAGCCCCGCAGGCTGCCAGAGACAATGCTATGACCAAGGATAATGCAAATGCCAGAAACCTCTTCATTATAGTCTCCCCTTTTCATAATGATTGCCTTTCTTTATTGTAACGTGCATGTCGCACGCAGAGGCACAATTTCATAAATATTTAGTAAATATTGCTTAAGATTATTTGTTATCATATTAGCATAATAGATTTATTTGTCAAGATAAATTTAAAAAATAGCAAAATATTAGTAAATATAAACATATTAAATCAGTAAATTTATGTAATTATAATTTTTAAAAAAATAATTTACTAAATAATTTATAATAGTTGAAATTGTTGAGTTGTGCTATTGATTTTGAAAGAGTTTTCTTCTATAATTGTATTCAATTACTAAATTGGTTTCGGGTGTTTCGGCATAGACCGTTCGCGCCGTTTGACGAAACAGATGTTGATTTTTTGAGATATAAACTTTAGTAGGGGAGAACAAAATTGGAAATTACTGCAAAAGATATTGCTGAAAGGCTTGGTATTTCAGCTTCCTCTGTTTCTCTCGCCATGAACGGAAAACCCGGCATCAGTGTTGCAACCCGTGGCAAAATATTGGCCGAAGCTGAGCGGATGGGCTATACGGTTCCCAAAAAGCTGCCCTTTACCTCTACGCAGAATATTCGTTATGTAATTTTTTTGGAGGGCGGCGCCACGGTAAAGGAAACATTATTTTACACGATTGTTCTGCAGGGAATCGAGGCAAAAGCCAAGGAGTATGGATACAATGTGCTTATCAGCTATTTTTATTCAGACGGCGACTGGGCCGACCAGATTTCAGCCATTTGCAGTGATGTATCCGGGCTTATCATATTGGCGACGGAAGTGGAAGATGCGCATATTGAAAAAGCATATAAATATGGACTGGAGAAGCTGAATATTCCGATTGTCATGGTTGACAACGCCACCAGTATGGTGGATGTGGATTGTGTGGTTTCCGATAACCTGCGCGGAGCTTACAGGGCGGTTAGTTATCTGTTTGATCAGGGGTATCGGGATGTTGGCTACCTGAAGTCCAAAAGCCGCATCGACAATTTTGACGAGCGGCAGGCGGGTGTGTTAAAAGCGCGAAGGGAGCGCGGAATCGGGGAGCAGGTTCCGGTTCAGTCAATCGATATCGGCATATCCTCCGAGCAGGCCTATGAGGATATGTGTAAATGGCTCGATGCCGGCGTCAAGCCGCTTTCCGCGCTATTTGCCGATAATGATATTATTGCGGCCGCTTGTATCCGCGCGCTGAAATCCAGAGGCTATCGCGTTCCCGAGGATATTTCCATCGTGGGATTCGACGATATGCCGATCAGTACCATGATTGACCCGACGCTTACGACCATTCGCGTGATGAAAGAGCAAATGGGAATGACCGCGATGGAAATCCTTCACAAAAGAATCCTGAATCCGGATTACGCCCTGACCAACCAAAGAATTGGTGTGTACCGTATGATTGTTTCAACCCGCCTTGTGGAGCGGGATAGCGTGATTGCGTATCACGGAAAATAAACAGGGGAAAACGGAAATTCTCCACACAAAAAGCTCCCGACTGAGCCGGGAGCTTGAAAAAGAACAGCACTGGCAGGATAGAAAGAAATACAGCGCCGGAGTAAAAGCCAAGGCTTCCGTCACTCAAGCAAAGAGTGACGGAAGCCTTGGCTTTTTGTTTGAAGCTCCCCTGTGCCGGAAGCTTCAAAGGAAACGTTCTTGCCGCGGAAACGGTTAGGAATTGGCTGAGATAAGAGCGATACTGCTGTTATGCAGATAGTCGAGCTTGGACATATCTGTTTTACTGTCTGTAATAATATAATCGATTGAATCAAACCCTGTTAAAAAAATGGAACCCGATCTTTCAAATTTCGTGTAGTCAGCCAATACAAAAACCTTTTCGGCGTGGCCGATCATATACCGTTTAATATTAATTTCCTGAATGCTGGCGTCGGCAAGCATATTGCGCTGGCTGATACCGGCGCAGGAGATAAATACCTTATCCGGAAAATACTCCTCCGCACTTTTTAAACAGATATTGCCGTGCAGTGAAAGGTTGCTTTCCTTCAAGACTCCGCCCAGACAAATCAAAGCATGGTTCGGGCTGGGATATTTTACAATTTCGAGAAGAAACTTTATGGAATTGGTTATGATCGTAAGGTTCATATCCTTGGGGATATATTGCGCCAAATGCAGCATAGTCGAGCTGTTGTCAATAAAGATGGTATCCCCGTCCTGGATAAAAGAAGCAGCTTTTCTGCAAATCTGCTCTTTCTCGGCAAAACGCTGAATTCCGCGTATGGCCACAGGGTACTCGGGGGAAGGGGATAAGTCGTTTGCCTTATTCAGTACGGCTCCCCCGTGGGTCCTTTTCAACGCGCCGTCAATTTCCAATTCCCTTAAGTCGCGGCGAACCGTTTCGCGTGAAGTTCCAAACTTCTCCGCGAGAAGAGTTACGTCCACACTTCCGGTGCGTTCCAATATTTCCAGAATTTCAGATTTACGTTCAATACTATACATTGACGTCGCTCCATTTGCTCAATTTTCGACAAATACATTAAACAGAACTATAATATCAGCAATTTCACAAATAGTCAATATGAATATAAGAGTGAGAATGATCGCTTCTATAATTCCTATTATAAACTGATATAGATTGAAATAAATACAAGTTGTCGAATTTAATGCCTCTTTTACCAATTGTAATTTATAAAAAATTTGCAGAATCGAAAATTTATATGGAGCAGGCTCCGGGAAGCACGCGTGCGATTAGCAAAGCCTGCTAAGTATTCATTCGAGGAAATTATTTTGTAAATATTCTTGATACGCAAGCTCCCAACGTTCCGTATTCTTGGGAAGATAGGTTTTTATGTTATAAGTATGAAGCATAAGCTCTTTTGCCTGCTCAATGGTCGCCGCAGCTTGTACGGCGACCAGCTGCACGGAAAGATTTCCTATGGCGCTCGCGTTTGCCGGTCCGGCCAATACGGGCTTGTTGCAGACATCCGCAGTAAATTGACACAGAATTTCCGCTTTGGAGCCTCCGCCTACGATGTTGATCACCGGAAGAGGCTTGTGAACCACTTTTTCCAGCTTTTCAATAATCCAGCGGTATTTCATCGCCAGACTTTCATAAATGCAGCGAACATATTCCCCTATGGTTTCCGGTTTGCTTTGATAGCGCTCCATACAGAACGCGGCAAGCTTTTCGGGAATATCTCCGGGCTGGAAGAAAGAAGCGTCGTCCACATCAATAAGATACCGGAAGGCCGGTGCGGATTTTGCCAGCTGGTCCAGCTCGTCAAAGCCGTAAGCTTGTCCCTGGGTCTCAAAATATCTTTTGATTTCTTCGATATACCACAGACCCATAATACAGCGGAGCAGGCGGTTTCTGTCTTTATAGCCGCCTTCGTTCGCAAAATTGTAGCGGTAGGTCTCCTCTGAAATAATCGGCTGCTTAACCTCTGTTCCAATCAGAGACCAGGTACCGCTGCTGATGATAACGCAGTCCTCCCGGCAGGAGGAAGCGATAAACGCCGAAGCGGTATCGTGTTCACAGACCGCGAAAGTAGGGAACCCTTTTGTTTTCATCTGCGCATTGTAGGAGGGCTGTGTGTTACCAATCTTTGCACCCGGTTCGATTAACGGACAAAACATTTCCCTTGGAAAGTCGTATTCGCTCAGAATTTCATCATCCCAGTCTTCTTTTGAATAATGATACATCTGGCTGACCGAGGAAATGGTAAATTCGCTGTTGGCGCAGCCCGTTAAAAAAAAGTGGAATAAGTCCGGAATAAAAAGCATTTTGTGCCCATAGCCAAAGAGGGAATCCTGCCCGGACGCTTTCATGGCGGCGAGCTGCATCAATGTGTTGACCGGAGAAATCTGGTTTCCGTTTCGCGCGTACAGCTGTTTTTTGGTCATCACCTTATATATTTCGCTTTGATACCGCTCGGTACGATTATCCCGATAACAGCGTACAGGGGTGATCAGCTCCCCGTTTTTGTCGATGAACCCAAAATCATTACAGAAGGAATCGATACCAAAGGAATCAATTTGGTCGCCTGTTAACCGGATCGCCTTTTGGATGCCTTCGTTCATCTGCCGATACAGGTAGATAATGTCCCAATACAATCCGCCGTTGATCGGGCAGGGGCTGTTTTCGAAACGATGGATTTCCTGATAGGAGATTTGACCGTGAGAGTATTCGGCTAAGAATAATTTTCCGCTGCTGCCGCCTAAATCAAAAGCCAGTAGATTCATCTGTATAACCCCTCAACTGTTTTTTGTCATCCCTTATTGATGAAAAGCCGGTTAAATATCGTTTGCGACTGTTGTACAGTATGCGTCGGTTTCGATTCTTTCAAGCATACTGTAAGCCGTGTAAACATCATTTCCTGAAACAACCACGCCATGAAGAGGCATGATCACGCCGATTGGCTTTCTCTGAGCCAGCTCCCTGTGGTCCTCGAAATATTGATACACATTTTGTGAAAGCTCGGGGGTATAGGCCTTGGTCCATTCAATACAGCCGACCGCGCCCCTTCCCATAGTGGCCTCTGTCACATTGGGAATGGGTTTTGCCTGCGCGACAAAAGGCATGCAGTAGAAGGGATGTGCGTGAATGGTGCATCCGATTTCTTTGAAGTTCTTCAAAATCAGTACATGCATGAGACCTTCCCTTGAAAGCTTCCCTTCCCCTTCCAGAATCTGCATATCATAGTCAATCAGCAAAATGTCCTCCGGGTTCATCACACAGTGCTTGCGTTCAGACATCAGCGACGGGGAGATAAGAACCCGATTATCCGCTACACGCACAGCAAAATTGCCGCCGGCGGCGTTGGTTAGTCTGCGATCCCACATCATTTTTGCGACGGTTACCATTTCCTGCCGCATTTCAAAATAAGATAGATTACTCATGGTTTTTGTCTCCTTAATTTTAGTCTAATTTTATGATTTTTACAAGGGAAGCCAGCTCCCGCGCGCGTTCCGGTCGGAATCCGACGGAGGACCGGGATTCCGCTGTCGCCGCGGAAACGGCGGTGGCCCAGCGAATAATCTCCTCGATCGGTTCGCCTCTCGAAACACCGCTGACAAAGCCTGCCAGAAAACAGTCGCCGCACCCGATGGTGTTCGCAACGCGGACCTTTGGAGGATAGGCGCGGTAAATGCCGCCGGGCGCTTGAATGATAGAGCCACCCTCACCCAGAGATACGGCAATGATTTGAATATGGTAAGGCGCAAGGGAGTGAATGGCAGCGATGATATCCCGGTCGTTCGGAGCAACCGGATGTCCGCACAGGGCGGAAAGCTCATCTAGATTCGGTTTGATTAAAAAGGGAGATTCCTTAATGCAAAGCGGCAGGGTTTCCCCGCTGGTATCCAAGAATACCTTTAAATTCTTCGCACGCAGCCCCGACAGCAATTTATTGTAGATCATAGGGTCCTCACAATTAGAGGCATCGCCGGATAAAACAAGAAAATCTTGGTTTTGAATCGTATGCCCCATATCCGCAATCAGCCTTTCCAGACTTTTCGGAGCAAGCAAAACCCCTTTTTCGGCGACAATCGTGCAGTCGCCGCTCTCCTCAACAAGCAGGTAGTTGGTACGGGATTGAAACTCATCCTCGTGGATGAAGTGAACGTTAATCCCGCTGGACTGAAGCATTTCAATGATCTTGGTTCCGGTTTCTCCGTGGCAGATTCCAAAAGCGTTACTGTTTTCATTCATTTGTTTCAGGTTAATGGATACATGAGTTCCTTTTCCGCCGATTGTGGTCTCAATATTTTGAATTCGGTTTGTCGTATTCTTTTTGAAATTGTTCAAATACAGCATTTTGTCTATTGCCGGATTGAGCGTTACTGTGTTTATCATTGGTTTCCTCCTGCCGCATTCTATATGGGAAATATAGATTATCCCTTCGGTCCTTGTCATTATTATAACAATGATACCAGTCGAAATCAAGCATAAATGAACAAGTAACCACAATAAATGTGTTTGTTTATAACCGAAAATTAGCAAAAGCGGATAATAAATCTCATAAACACACAGTACACACGATAAAGGAGCACATTTAGTATACAAATTGCACATAAATTGTTTATAAAACGTGTAAAAAACATTTAAATCACAAAATTGTTGTTGACATTTTTATAGTGCCGGTATACACTAAAAGACAGAAAGAGATGTGTACGAGCACAAATAAATAACGAAAATAAACCGAAAACGTAATCATGATATATAAACGGTCAAAAAATCAATTAAAACGGTAATAATCATAATTGTAATTTGTGTTCGAGCACAAAAGGGGGATCAAATGGGGGTCACAATAAAGGACATTGCCAAAATGGCAAAAGTGTCCCGTGGTACGGTAGACAGGGTGCTGAACTGCCGGGGAAGCGTAAACCGAGAGGTGGAGCTTCGCGTCCGAAAAATTGCATCCGATCTGAATTATAAGCCGAACCGGGCGGGCAAGGCTCTCGCAGCTAGGAAAAAGCCGGTTCGCATCGGGTGTCTGCTCCCGAGTGTGGATAATCCCTTTTTTGACCGCGTTATCGATGGTTTGCGTGCGGCTGAAAAAGAGCTTTGTGATTATGGGCTGTCGCTTGAGCTGGTCTTGCTGAAGGGGTTTGATGTAGAGATGCATCTGGAGGCGATTGACACTCTGTTAAGCAGAGGGGTTGACGCTTTGTGCCTGACAACAGTGGATGTGCCTGTAATTTCAAAAAAAGTAAATGAAGTAATCCGCTCCGGAACGCCGGTTTCAACCCTGAATTCCGATGTCCGGGGAACCTCGCGGCTCTTTTATGTGGGCTGTAATTACATAAACTGCGGCAAAACAGCGGCAGGGATGCTCTCCTACATATTGGGGCAAAAGGGAAAGACGCTGATCGTCACCGGGTCGGTAAAAATGCAGGGTCATAACAGCCGGATCCATGGGTTTTGCCAGGAGATTAAGGAAAACAAATTAAACATTTCTGTCGCGGATGTCATTGAAAGTCAGGATGATGATGATACGGCTTACAGAAACACCAAGGATACCCTGATCCGGAATACCGAAATCAACAGTATTTATGTTACGGCAGCCGGTGTGTCAGGTGTGTGCAGGGCGGTAGAGGAGCTAGGTCTTGCAAAAAAACTGCATCTCGTGTGTTTTGACGATATCCAGGCGACGCGCAAAGCCATTTTAAACGGAATTATTGATGCGACGATCTGTCAGGAACCATTTCAGCAGGGATATCAGTCCATTCAAATGATGTTTAACTACTTCATCGAAGGAACGGTTCCAAAGGAAAATTTGGTTTATACGGACAGCGTGATTAAAATCAAGCAAAATATCGGGAGCGTTGAATCCAACTGATAGCGGACAAGCGCTCCGTTCCACCCGGATATCCGGTATCAAGGCTCTAATTTGCAAAATGTCCGAATCCGAATCCGGAATAGAGTATCTAAGAATAAGAGATGTCGCCATATTATCGTAGATTATTCTAAAACCAAGGAGGAAAGTCAGTATGGAATCAAATATCAAATTGCGTGCCAGCCAAATTGAGAAGTCGTTTCCGGGTGTCAGAGCTCTTGACCGAATTGATTTTGCTGTGCGTAAGGGAACGGTACATGCTCTTTGCGGGGAA
>JAEZWL010000087.1 GCA_023420245.1 Bacillota bacterium
AATAGACATATCGTAACCTCCTAAATATTGCTCTGACCTAAATATATATTACAATATATTGTAAGCATTTGCAAGGAGGAGTACTATATTTAAATATTTTTTCATGGATTTTATTTTCTATGATTTCAACTGTTTTCATAAAATTTATTGGCACTTTTCGCCCATTCTCTTACATGCATTTTACAAGATGTTTTGTGAGCAGACGAAATACCGAAGCGAAGGTTATTTCCGGCACTGAATTTTTCGCACAGATATTATATTCCTTTACAACCTCGTCTCCAAGCGTATAGGGGATCTTCCCTACAATTTGTCCGCTGGCCACAGGAGCGGTCAGCGAATCGCTAAGCGTGATTTTATATTTTATTTCACCCGCTTTCCCTTTCGGGACTAGAATACTGCCGTCTGCGGCCGCTGTGGTCTCCACGTTACTTTCCATTCCCTTCATTACATTGACAGGCGTTAGCGCTTCCTGAGGGATTTCCGGGGTTGTAACGGACCAATTTGCAAAGCCGCTGTCCAATAAGACGGAAGCGGAGGAAAAACGGTCTTTGGTATTGGACGACCCTAAGATAACTGCAATCAGCTTAACGCCGTCGCGTTCCGCGGTAGCGGAAATGCAGCTTCCGGCTTTTCCCGTCGTACCAGTCTTTAATCCGGTAATTCCTTTATAGGATTTTATCAGTTTATTCGTATTTACAAGCTGTGTTTTTCCGCTGCGGACATAGTCAATCCACGTTTTGGTATAATCAAATATCTTTTGATGTTTGCTGAGCTCCCTAGACATAACAGCTACGTCATAGGCAGAAGTCACATGGCCATCCTCATCCAGCCCGTTGCAGTTTTTAAAGGTTGTATCCTTCATGCCAAGCTCTTTGGCCCGTTTATTCATCTGTGTCAAAAATTCTTCTTCACTCCCGGACACAAATTCCGCAAGCGCTACCGCCGCATCATTCGCGCTGGCAATGACCGTCGCCTTTAGCATATCGTCGATACTCATACTTTCTCCGGGTTTCAGCCATATATCTGAACCGCCCATGGAAGAAGCGTGCTCACTCGCGGTTACCGTATCGGTAAGCTTGACTTTACCGGCATCCAGTGCCTCCATAACAAGCAGCAAAGTCATAACCTTGGTTATGGACGCACAGGGGCGCTTTTCATGGGAATTCTTTTCAAACAGGACCTTACCGGTCTGAGCCTCCATCAGAACCGCCGCCGGTGCCTTTATTTCCGTTTCCGCAACCGCACCCGCCTGTACCGGCAAAACAGAAAGCAGCATTACAGCCGCCAAAAAACATGCCGATATCTTCTTTAACTTCATATCCAGCACCTCCTAATTAACAGTCCTGTTACAAGGAAACAAGACCTATTAATTCTTATGCCGGACAAAAAGGTTCTATCCATAAATTTTACACAGAAAGCGTCTTTGTCTGAGTTTGAAGAAAATAAAAGAAGGACTGACGGATTCAGCCCTTCCTAACGCCTGACGGAGATTTTCTTATTTGCCAGATAATCCTTTAACTCCGGAATAGATATCTCCCCGAAATGGAACAGGGAGGCTGCCAGAACCGCGTCTGCTTTTCCCCGTGTAAAAGCGTCATAAAAATGCTCCGGCTTTCCCGCGCCGCCGGATGCAATAACCGGGACATTAACACTTTCGGAAATCGCCTTTGTCAGTTCCAAATCATAGCCGTTCTTTACCCCATCGCAATCCATGCTGGTAAGAAGGATTTCTCCCGCGCCAAGTCTGGTCGCCTCCCTTGCCCATTCCACGGCGTCTTTGCCAGTGTCTACTCTTCCGCCGTTCAGGTACACCGTCCACCCAGAGGTCTCCCTGCGCTTTGCGTCAATGGCACACACCACGCACTGACTGCCGAATTTTTCAGCTGCCTCGCTGATAATGGCAGGGGTTTTCAAAGCCGCCGAATTTACGGATACTTTATCTGCGCCTGCTCTAAGCAGAGCGGTAAAATCCTCTACGGTGCGGATTCCTCCGCCAACTGTAAACGGAATAAAAATCCGATCTGCAACCTTGTTGACAATGTCCAATATAATCCCGCGCGCTTCCGATGACGCGGTAATATCAAGCAGCACAAGCTCGTCCGCACCCTGTTTATCATATTCAATCGCGCATTCCACGGGATCGCCCGCGTCGCGCAGGTTAATAAAGGAGGTCCCCTTTACAACCCTTCCTTTGTTCACATCCAGACAAGGAATGATGCGTTTTGCATACATAATAAAATCCTCCGCATATCAGTCAATTAATGAAATAAAATTCTGTAACATCCGCAGCCCGGTTTTCCCGCTCTTTTCCGGATGGAACTGCGTTGCGTATAAATTCCCCTTTTGAATCGACGCATCGATCAAAACGCCGTAATTAGTGGTGGAGGATACGTATTCCGGCTGCTCTGCTTTCAAATAATAGGAGTGCACAAAATAAACATAGGGACTTGGGTCCAGATTCTGAAATAAGCCTTCCTGTTTTTTTATATCAAGCGAATTCCAACCGATATGCGGAATTTTAAGCCCGGTTTCCTCCGGTATTCTTAAAATTTTGCCATTCATTACACCAAGACCGCTTACACCCGGACACTCGTCGCTTTCTTCAAACAAAAGCTGGAGCCCAAGGCAAATCCCCAAAAACGGCTTACCGGATTCAATAAAATCCAGAACAGGATTGACCATTTTTGCATTTTTAAGGCAGTTCATGGAATCTCCAAACGCACCGACCCCCGGTAAAACCGCGGCGGAAGCGTATTTTAGTTCATCCGGATCTGCCGTTATTTTTATATCACAGCCTATAAAGTTAAAAGCCTTTACAACACTTTGGAGGTTTCCTGCTCCATAATCGATTACAGCAATCATAATACATTATCCTTTACTCCATATGATGATAAATAAATTTTACCACGTTAATACGCTAAAGGCAAGCATTTTACATGGCAAGCTGCAACTATCAGTTTAATTACTATTTTTTTCATGATGAAACGGGATTAAATTTGACATTAAGACTGATAAACTGTAAAATAATTTTTACTGCATATCGGGGAGGAATACTATGGATTACGTATCATTGGTTGGAATTGGCGCAGGGTTGGCAATGGACGCCTTTGCCGTCTGCATCACAAACGGGGCTACCAATAAAAAAGTAACACTGAAATTTGCTCTGCAAATGGCTCTTTGTTTCGGAATTTTTCAGGCCGTGATGCCGATAGCCGGATGGCTTGTGGGAAAAGCCGGAGAAAGCTTTATCAGCGCCGTCGACCATTGGATTGCTCTATTTCTTTTATCTTATATCGGGATACAAATGCTGATTGAATCCCGAAAGAACAAGCAAAATGAAAAAATCGAAAACACTGAGAGCAAAATGAAGTTTAAAACCCTGGTGACTCTGGCAATTGCTACCAGTATTGACGCCTTAATTACCGGAATTATTTTGCCTTCCGCCGTCGGCGCATCTACTGTTACACTTATGTTGTTTTCGGTATGTATGATCGGTCTTATCACTTTTGTAATTTGCCTGGGCGGTGTTTTTATCGGTAATAAATTTGGTCGTTTATTTTCCTCAAAAGCAGAAATCATTGGCGGGGTGGTTCTTATTTTAATTGGCTGCAAAATATTTATCGATCATGTTTTTCTTTCATAATGCGATAAGCTGCATTCAGTTGTTCAATTCTTTGAAGCATTTCCTGTCTCAATGTTTGAGGCTTCTGCACAATAATCCGATCTCCGTATTGCAGTAGCCATTCGATTAATCCGTCGCTGTAACAGGCCCTCACTCTCACAGTAAACGAATCACTGTCGCAATTCCCTATTTCCATATCGCTGCCGAACTTATCCAAAATCGTTTCCAGTATTTTATTGGAACATTTCAGCTCTATAAGCGCCTGTTCCCCGTTGTACATGTTGAACGATTTTCTCAAATAATCGGCTGAATCGAAATAATCCGGATAAGGGCTCACCTCCGAAAAAGACCTTGCACTTTCCTCTAATATAACGACTTTGTTGATTCTATCTAATCGAAAATTAGCAATATCATCGTACTTTTGATAATTGCCTGCGAGATAGTATTTATCATTGGACCATAGTAAAGCGTAAGGACTTACTATAAACTCCTTTCCTTCATCCGGAACCACGGTTTGATTAAAAATAATCTTATGATAATATTGAAAAGATATTTTTTTATTTTCAGAAATTGCGCGGTTAATGGCATCAATGTTATAATAAATTTCTTCATTTGTAAATTTTACGCGCTGATCGATATAAATTTGCTTCCATACATCCTCCGCCTGATAACAGCTTAAAAGCTCTCGAAGCTTACCTGTTAGCCGGGTCGTTTTTTTATTTGTGATAAACGGGGCTGTCAGCACAGCATCCAGCAATAATCGTACCTCGGGAAGCTCAAACCTCCGTCTCGCTAAAAAGAACCCCGATTTCGGAATCCGCGTGGAAATAATATCGGCGCCAAACTCTTTTAAGACAGAAATATCCCTGTAAATTGATTTTCTTTCCCCTTCGATCCCCCACTCCATGAGCTTTTCGCACAGCTCTTTGGTTGACAACGGATGTTCTTCATCCGAATACTGGTACAGAATCTTATATAGGTATAAAATCTTGAGTTTATAATTTTTTCGTTCCAATCATAATCGCCTCCCATGCTTATATTTTAACACAAATTTTAAATTGGTGACAGTTGCACGAACAAATCATTTATTTTTCAGTTATTTGATCATAAATTATCGAAACCTTGTGCAATTAACTTGAATTATATCCCAACGAATGATATAATATTAACAAAGTTTTAGTTCGGAGGATTGAAGAAAATGCCTGTAAAAATACTGACCGCCCGCCAAGCTGCTAACTTGATTCCAAATAACGCAAACTTTGCAACAGGAGGTTTTATCGGGGCTTCTTTTCCAGAAGAAATTGCAATTGCTGCTGAAGAACGTTTTTTAGAAACCGGAGCCCCTACGGATTTGACTTTACTGTTCTGCGCCGCGCAAGGAGACGCAAAAGAAAAAGGGTTAAACCACTTTGGTCACGACGGCATGATTCGCCGTGCCATAGGCGGGCATTGGGGACTCGCGCCGAAGGTAGGCAAAATGGCTGCGGAAAATAAAATTCTGGCCTATGATTTCCCGCAGGGTGTAACAACCCATATGTTCCGTGATTCCGCCGCTCATAAACCATTTACGATAACACATGTGGGTTTGGGAACTTTTGTTGACCCAAGACTGTTAGGCGGAAAACTCAACGAAATTACGAGAAAATCGGAAGACCTTGTTTCGCTGACTGAGGTTGACGGAAAAGAGTACCTGATGTATAAAACGCATCCGGTTGATTTTGCAATTCTTTCCGGCACCTACGCGGATGAAGACGGTAATATTTCAGTGGAACGCGCCGGCGTAAAAGCGGAATCTCTTGCCGTAGCACAGGCCTGTAAAAATCACGGCGGAACTGTCGTTGTTCAAGTAGAGCGGATCGTAAAAGCCGGTTCTTTGGACCCACAAAAGGTTGAAATACCCGGAATCCTAGTGGATGCTGTAGTTGTTGCCAGCGATATGAAAAATCACATGCAGACCTTTGGAACACAATATAATCCTGGTTTTTCCGGTGAGCACCGCATGGGGCTGGCTGAATTCGAACCAAAACCTCTTGACAACAAGAAAATTATCGCACGCCGTGCTGCAATGGAATTAAAAGACAGAAGCATCGTGAATCTCGGAATCGGTATTCC
>JAEZWL010000227.1 GCA_023420245.1 Bacillota bacterium
ACAATATGATACTTGCACACCCATTTTGTATGTGCTAAACTGTTTGCCATGGAGCATCACCTTTCTTCTGTTTTTTGACGGCTTGAACACTCGTCATTATACCAGAATGGTGATGCTCTTTGCTTAAGCTTTTAATCTCACGCGCGTAGCGCGCGGATTTTTGTTCCCCAATCGGCAAGACGCTTGGGCAACCAGCTAAAGCAGATAAAAAAACCGGCTGCCGATAAAAAATATCGGTTAGCCGGTTTTCTGTAGTGCGCTTGTTTATCGGCAAAAGCCGTGGATGAATTTTATACAGCTCTCGTCACGCTTTTCTCTGTTTTTGTCCTTCTGTCAACAAGAATCCAAATGATAGCCGCGGCGATTGCGAGGGCGCTATACATGAGAATCATCTTCAAATCCGGCGCTTTGGCAAACATAGCGCTCATCACATTGCTCCACGCGTGCAAAAGCGTGCAGGCAAATACGCTGTGGGTCAACTTGTTATTCGTTATCCCTGAAAATCAAGTGTGACCGCACCGCTGTCGGTGGTTACTTCCAGACTGTTTTCGGTGTTGCCCGTTTGTGTTATATTCTTGCCTTCTTCGGAGCCGTTAACGGTAACCTTGCCCAGATCGGAGGATGCTTTGAATTTGTACTGATTCTGCGGAAGCGTGGTCTTTACGGAAACGCTTCCCAGATTGGAGTGTACGGTGTTGCTCCCCTTCAACGCACCTTGCAGGTTTATTTCGCCGCTGGAGCATGTGATGTTTACACCGTTGGAATCAAGCTGCTGAATATCAATGCTGCCCAGTGAACTGTTTGCCTCCAAATTACCAATGGTACAGCTGTTCATTTTCAGCGAACCGCTGCTCAAGTCGCTTTTTAGATGTGATGCGTTCAGACCATCCAAAGTAACGCTGCCCAAATTGTCGTTTATTTCAATGGAATTCCCCGTGCAGTTCTTCATCGTTATAGCGCCGCTGGAAGCATGAATGCTCGCTTGTTCAGAGCCGGAAACCGTAACATTTTCAAAATTGCAGCTTCCTAAATCATTTCGGTATTTCAGGGTGTCTGTTTTGATATTGATCAGGTCGCTTTTACCGCTGTTTAACGTTAAATCTGTTTTACCACAGACTGCGTCCGTTAATTTTAAAGTTCCGCAGGATAAATTAATATTAGTGGTGGCTGAATTGAAATTTGCCGCGGTAAAATTACCAAACTGATTTTTTATCATCAAATTCTTCATCTGTGTATCCTTTGGCAGATAAATTTTGACGCTGTCGTTATTGTTTTGAAAGAAACCTATTTGCACTTGAACCAGCTGGATGCTTTTATCTGTTACGGTCAGGATACCGCTTTCATCGGTACAGGTAAAACGGTCGGCATCTCCGTGGTAGTTGATCACAATTCCGTAGTGATCGGAAGGAATGAATTCGATGTTTCCGTCCCGGATGCTTAAATCGATTGACTCAAATGCCGCAAGGTTTTCCTTTTTGATTTCGTGCGGAGTGCCCCTATTGTTTTTTGTTCCGTTAAGGTCAAAAGTCGTATTCAAATTTGCGCCGTTGAAGAAACCGACGGCAGCCAGTACCAGTCCTCCGGCAATGACGCAGGCGCAAATTTGCAGTAATTTTTTTTGAGTCATAATAATTTCCTCCTGGGAATGTATTTACTGATTAGTGTGGCGATTTCACGGAATGCGCTCTTGCTGACCCAGACGATAAAGGGGCAGATTCCTACACCGATTCCGGCGAGAACCAGACCGCATCCGACATAAAAGAGGAAAGTGGAAAAGCTAGAGGTGACAACTCCCAAACCTGCGGTAATGGCAATCAGTCCGCTGATTGCAAAGCAAAAGGCTACAATCCCCATGCAGGCGATCAATGCAACCGCTACGAATGCTAGCGAAAGTGCGAGTACAACAAGGGCGGCGGCCAGTGGTATGGCAATGGGAGAAGCAAAAATAGCAAGCACGGCTACCCATACAGTGGACAACCCCTTTTTACTAGACTGATTTGCAACAACCTGCTTCATTTCATATTCCGCTTTTAGCCGTGACGCGATTTTAGACGGAGAACCCCAGGATTCAATTGCCGCCGCTTCGTTTTCTGAGCCGGCATCCTCCAAGTATTCCCGGTAATATTCTAACGCGCTATCTGTTTCTTCGACAGGCAGGTTCCTCAACTCCTGCTGCAGCTGAAACAGAAATTCCTCTTTGTTCATTTTTCAATCCCTCCATGTAAGATGTTATCAACTTTTTCCTTGTATTGTTGCCATTCGCGGGCATACTGAGCCAGTTTTTCTGTTCCCAGCTCCGTAATGGAGTAGTATCTGCGGTTGCGCCCCTGAAACGGCTGATCGTAGGTCGACAAATAATTTTCTTTTTGCAGCCGCCGCAGTACGGGATAAAGAGACGATTCGGATACGTCGATGATTTCTTTCACATTCTGTGTTAAAACATATCCGTAGGTGTCGCTTTTCGCCAGCACCGCAAGAACGCACGCGTCCAGAAGGGCCGAACCCAATTGGAACACCGTTTTGATCACCTTCTTCCACTATTCGCTGTAAATTCTCTAGTTGTCTTGGTAAGCCGGATATACCGGTCGAGTAAATACCTATGCTTGTTAAAGCAATAATATTATATGACGTATAATATTATTTGTCAATAATTACTTTATAAAATATTTTTACGGGATATTATGGGAAGCACAGATAGGGGTAATAGTCGACTATACAAGCTGTGAAATAGGCGGAGGGTTTAAAATACAATAAAACCGCCGAAGCACCAATCCCAGTGCTTCGGCGGTTATCATCTGATGTTGCAAAACCTGTTTGCTGTGATATAATCTATTTAATGGGCTTTTTCACACCCATTAATAATTCCGCGTTTTGAATAAGGTTAAACAGAGAGGCGGAGAACAAAGGGTATTCCTCCGAAATCTTTTCGGGTGACATGACCGGCATCCCGCCTTTTTCCATCGCCTCCATATCGTCCACATCCTCGCCCTTTGCGAGGCACTCCGCGTTTGAAAACGCGATATCCTGCGCCGCGCTGGAACGCCCGCCGCTTAAATGAATCGGAACGGAAAAAAGACCCTGCGGGTTTTTGGAGTTCGCGGAGTAAAGAAGGCGGAAGCTTTTATAAACGGAAACGTTCAAATAGGCGGATATTTCGGTTGTCAGCGATTTGTTGCCGCATTTTTGCAGAATACTGTATATGATATTCAGAGAATTCGCAATCAGCTTTTTATTCAAAACAGGCAGAAGGCGGCCCTTTAAAATATTTTCTTTTCCCATCGCGTCTGGCTCCGGAATATCCTCCACTGTTATCGTAGCGCCGCTGCGGTGAGGTGTTCTTCCCAGCAGATAATCACAGGAAACGTCATAATAATCCGCAGCCTTAATTACAAAATCAAGACCGCATTCACGAATGCCCTTTTCATAATGGGAAAGAAGGGCTTGCGATACGTCCAATTCCTCGGCAGCTTTTTTTTGACTTAATCCGCGTTCTTTTCGCAGCAAAGTAATAATTCTTGGAAAATTATTATTCATTTAAGCTTGTCCCCTGTCGAATCGTGAATAAATTTAACACCTTGTAAAGTATATAACAATTATAACGCTTTGTAAAGCCGCTAGATATCGTGGTGTTTCGTGCTTTTACTCATGTATATTGGGAATCAATGACAGCCGCGTTGCAGAAAAATTCAAGAATCTATGATAGTTGTGAATAAAAATTATCCACCATTTCCACTAATTTCGTCAGGAATGTATTTCAGATAAAGGAGACGCATATGAAATCTTATACCATCCACCTGATCCGTCACGGATTCACCGAGGGGAACCTGCTTGGGCAGTATGTGGGCAGAACCGATCTTCCGCTAGCGCCGGAAGGAATTTCTCAATTACAAAAATTAAAAGAAGACGCTCCCTACCCGCAGGCGCAGGTATACTATTGCAGCCCGCTGAAGCGCTGTGTCGAGTCGCTGGATATTTTGTATCCCGGGGTGCAGCCGATTCTCGTCAGCGACCTGCGCGAATGCGATTTCGGCGACTGGGAAGGCAAAACGGCGGAGGAGCTGGCGGCTCAGAGCGAAGATTTTGCCCGGTGGATGCAGGATGGGACGGCAATTGCCCCGCCGAACGGAGAGGGCGGCGGTGTATTCATGCAGCGTGTCTGCGCCGCGTTTGAAAAAATTGTGGAGGGAATGATGCGCTCCGGCACGACAAGCGCCGTCATCATGGCACACGGCGGCACGATTATGTCGATTCTTTCCGCCTACGGTTTGCCGCGCGCCAATTTCTACGACTGGATGATGGAGAACGGGTGCGGCTATTCTCTGCGTATTACGCCGGGACTTTGGATGCGCTCTATGGTCGCCGAGGTTTACGCAACGATTCCGGAGACGGCGCAGGCTGAAAGCGACAGCGGAAAGCTGGTAATCGATCTTGCACGGGAGGCTGCCGACCGCGCGTACGGAAAAAAGAAAGAAAATTAAACTTGACAAACGAAGATGCATAAAATATAATAATAACAATTTCATAGAAACAAAAGGCAATGAAGGGAATAAGACATTTGTTGAAACATTTCAGAGAACCGGCGGTTGGTGTGAGCCGGTGTTTCCGCTTTTGTGCATAGCTCATCCCGGAGCCGCCGTCTTCGATACAAGGTGTTAGAAGCGGACGCAAGCGGCAGCGTTACAGGCCGGGGCCTTGTTAGAGGCTGGCGAGGGCTTCGCGAGTGGAGCCGAATTTTGGGTGGTACCACGAATTTTATCAATTCGTCCCGAACACAGCAATTGCTGTGTTCGGGATTTTTTTTATTCTGAAAGGAGTGTTTTTTATGTATGAAGGCTGCAAAAAGTATAGCCCGTTTCAACCAATCAGCCTGCCCGACCGCCAATGGCCGGACAACGTAATCCAGAAAGCCCCTGTTTGGTGCAGTGTGGATCTGCGTGACGGCAATCAGGCGCTGATCGACCCGATGAATCTGGAAGAAAAGCTGGAATACTTTCAGTTGCTTGTTGATATCGGATTTAAGGAAATCGAAGTTGGGTTCCCGTCTGCGTCGGAAACGGAGTATGAAATCCTTCGCACGCTCATTGACCGCGATTTGATTCCGGACGACGTTACCATTCAGGTTCTGGTTCAGGCGCGCGAGCACTTAATCCGAAAGACATTCGAGGCGATTCATGGCGCGAAAAATGTAATCGTTCATTTTTATAATTCCACTTCCACCTTACAGCGCAAGGTCGTATTTCAAACCGATATGCAGGGGGTAATCGACATCGCGGTGAACGGCGCGAAGCTGATCAAAACGCTGACGGAGGAGGAGATTCGCAAGAGCGGCGCAAACATCCGCTTTGAATATTCGCCGGAAAGCTTTTCCGGTACGGAAATCGACAATTCCATCCGGATCTGTGAACAGGTGATGGAGGCGCTCGGCTCCACGCCGGAGAACAAGGTCATTCTGAATCTTCCCAATACCGTGGAGCTGGCCACCGCGAACTGCTACGCAGACCAGATTGAATATTTCTGCCGCCATATCAAAAACCGCGAAAGCGCGATCATCAGCCTTCATCCGCACAATGACCGCGGAACCGGGGTTGCGGCGACGGAATTCGGTATCATGGCGGGCGCGGAGCGTGTGGAGGGCACGCTTTTCGGGAACGGGGAGCGCACCGGAAACTCCGATATCATGGTAGTCGCCATGAATCTGTACGCGCAGGGTGTTGATCCAAAGCTCGATTTTTCCCATATCCGCGAAATTCGGGAGGTCTATGAAAGATGCACGAAAATGCAGGTGCATGACCGCCACCCGTATGGCGGTGATCTGGTCTTTACCGCGTTTTCCGGTTCTCATCAGGACGCGATTAAAAAGGGCGTCGATTATATGCGCAAAAGCAACTCGCCCAACTGGGAAGTGCCCTATCTGCCGATTGACCCGGCCGATGTCGGGCGCGAATACGAACCGATTATCCGCATCAACAGCCAGTCCGGTAAGGGCGGGGCGGCGTTCATTATGCAGCAGAATTTCGGCTACGAGCTGCCCAAAGCGATGCATCCGGAATTCGGCGCGATGGTGCAGTCAGCCTGCGACGCCGCAGGCCGCGAGCTGAAGCCGGATGAAATCTTTCATATCTTCCAGAAGGAATACCTTGACCTCAATTATCCCTATAACCTGAAGCAGTATAAGCTCTATGAAGAAAATGACAACGGCGAAGACGCGCAGGTGCATTTTGAGGGTGTGATTCGCTTCAAGCACGAGGATCACAAGGTGCAGGGCTGCGGCAACGGTCCGATCAGCGCCTTCTTTAACGCGCTCAGGTCGGTTGGAATCGACAGCTATCAGTTCGTTACCTACCGCGAAAACGCGATTTCCGCCGGTGCGGATTCCAAAGCGGTTTCCTATATCCACCTGACCGCGCCGGACGGATTGCCCGCATTCGGCGTCGGCATCGACAATAACATCAGCCTGGCCTCCATCAAGGGTATCATCTGCGCGATCAACCGCGGGCAGAATGCCGCCGTAAAGAAGTAAGGATATTTTGATTCATAGAGGATAAAGAACAGGAGAGAAAGAACATGAAACAGTATCATATCGTAGTTCTGAAAGGCGATGGAATTGGACCGGAGATCGTAACACAGGCAGTTAAGGTGCTGAAGCGCACCGCGGATAAATTCGGATTCGCCATGAAATTTGAGGAAGCACTTTTGGGCGGCTGCGCCATCGACGCGACCGGCGTGCCGCTTCCGCAGGAAACCATCGACAAGTGCAAAGCGGCGGATTCCACGCTGCTCGGCGCGGTCGGCGGTCCGAAATGGGATTCCATGCCGGGTAATCTGCGACCGGAGGCCGGACTTTTGGGAATCCGCGGCGCGTTGGGTCTGTTCGCAAATCTTCGCCCCGCCGTTATCTTTGAGCAGCTTCGCGAAGCTTCTCCGCTCAAGCCGGAAATCATCGGTGATAATCTCGATATCATGGTCGTACGTGAGCTGACCGGCGGTATTTACTTTGGTGAGCGCGGTCGTAAAACAGTGGACGGAAATGAAGCCGCATACGATACCGAGATGTATTCCGTGCCGGAAATCGAACGCATTGCACGCGTCGGTTTTGAAATGGCAAAGAAGCGCAAGGGGAAGCTTTGCAGTGTGGATAAGGCAAATGTACTGGAATCCTCAAGGCTATGGCGCGCGACAGTTGCAAGAATCGGAAAAGAAGAGTATCCTGATATTGAACTGACCAATCTGTATGTGGATAACTGCGCGATGCAGCTGGTACGCAACCCGAAGCAGTTTGACGTAATCGTTACCTCCAATATTTTCGGCGATATCCTTTCGGACGAGGCTTCCATGATCAGCGGCTCCATCGGGATGCTGGCCTCCGCCAGCTTGAGCGAAGGCAAATCCGGGCTTTACGAGCCGATTCACGGCTCCGCGCCGGATATCGCGGGTACCGGGATGGCAAACCCGCTGGCGACGATCCTCTCCACCGCAATGATGCTGAAGTATTCTCTGGAAGAGCCGGAGGCTGCCGCCGCGATTGAGGACGCGGTCGCAAAGGTTCTCAAAACCGCCCGTACACCGGATATCTATGTTGACGGCATGATGAAGGTTACCTGCGAGCAGATGGGTGACCTTGTTTGCGGTTTGCTTTAAAGGACTTGTTTCTGTGTTTTTAGCCTTAATCCGCAGCAAAGGCATAGAAAACTGGGCAAAAAATGGAATACATGCAGTAATTGATCGTACTAACTATACGTAATGTAATTTTAATGGAGCGAAAAATGCAGGAAAATCAATCTCTCACTCTAAAAAAGGGACTAAAAGACGGTATGCCGATCTGTTTGGGATACATCAGCGTATCCTTCGCGTTCGGTTTGATGGCCACAGAGGGAGGACTGCCGGTTTGGGTGGCACTGCTCATCTCTATGACCAATCTGACCAGCGCGGGGCAGTTCGCGGGAACGGCGCTGATCCTTTCCGGCGGATTATACCTTGAAATCGCGGTTACCACCTTTGTTATCAATATTCGCTATATGCTGATGTCGCTCTCGCTTTCGCAGAAGGTGGATGAGACAATGAGCAATTTGCAGCGCTGGGTGCTTTCCTTCGGCGTTACGGATGAAATCTTCGCGGTTGCCATGCAGCAGAACGGAAGCATCAATGCCCGCTACCTTGCAGGGCTGATTGCCACACCCTATATCGGCTGGACGCTTGGAACCCTTCTTGGCGCGACCGCGACCGGTCTTCTTCCCGCCGGAGTGCGTACGGCGCTCGGGATTGCGATTTACGGTATGTTTATCGCAATCATTATTCCTCCCGCACGGCATTCGCGCCCGATTGCAAAGGTAATCCTCTTTGCAGCGGTGATTAGCTGTATTTTTAAATGGACGCCGTTTTTGAATCAGCTTTCCAGCGGATGGGTCATCATCCTGTGTGCGGTAGTCGCTTCGGCTTACGCCGCGCTGCGCTATCCGGTGGAAGAAATAACGGAGGTGCAGGAATGAATTACCCAAGAATCCTGACCTGTATTTTTATTATGGCGTTCGTGACCTATCTTGTCCGAATGCTGCCGCTGGCTATCTTTAAAAAGAAGATTAACAACCGGTTTATCAAATCCTTTTTGGCATACGTACCTTATGCGGTTCTTTCGGCGATGACCTTTCCCGCGATTCTGTATTCCACCGCGAGCCTGTACTCCGCAGTCTTCGGTCTTGCCGTCGCGCTGCTCCTTGCTTATAAAAACAAAGGGCTGCTTACGGTCGCGCTCGGCTCAACCGCCGCGGTTTTCATTGCGGAGCAGCTTTTGCACGTTTTTCGCCTGTTATAAGAAATTAGAGTGAATGCAAGGAGTTTATCATGAATATTCGTTATGTTCATACCAATCTGATCGCAAAGGATTGGAAGCAGCTTTCGCTGTTTTACCAGAGGGTGTTCGGCTGCAAACCGGTTCTTCCCCGGCGCGACTTGAGCGGGAAATGGCTGGAAAATTTGACGGGAATCAAAAACGCACATGTAAAGGGAGAACACTTGACACTTCCCGGCTACGGCGAAAGCCTGCCGACGCTTGAGATTTTCTCCTACGATTCCATGAGTTCCGTTAACCCCAAGGCGGTAAACGGGATTGGATTTGGTCACATTGCCTTTGAAGTGGATAATGTGGCAGAAATACTGGAGAAGATAAAAAAAGCGGGTGGTGGTCAGGTAGGCGAGCTGGTCCGAACGGAGTACCCGAACAGCATTACCGCCACGTTCGTATACGCCAGAGATATCGAGGGAAATATCATCGAGCTGCAAAGCTGGGAGAAATAACGGGACTAAATGCGCTTATTTTGGCTATGCCGAAAAATAAAGAACCCTATTTCTGTCTTTTGCATATAATGAGGCAGGGGCCGCTGTGTGTACACAGCGGCCCCTGCGGGCTTGTCGGCTTTTCGAATAAGAATGCAGAATCAATATCCGAATTTCCCCAAAAGGGATTCATCGTTCTGCACCCACTCGTCCACATAAACAGACGTATATTTTGTTTTGGTGTTTCGAACAATCACTCTGGTGATGCCCGCGTTGATAATCAAGCGCTTGCACATGGAACAGGAGGAAGCATTTTCCACATATTCCCCGGTTTTTACGTCTCTGCCCGCGAGGTAGAGCGTACTTCCGATCATATCACTCCGGGAGGCGCTGATGATGGCGTTCGCCTCCGCGTGAACCGAGCGGCACAGCTCGTAGCGTTCTCCGCGCGGCACGCCGAGCGTTTCCCGCACGCAAACACCGGCGTCGATGCAGTTGCGTCTGCCGCGCGGCGCACCCGTGTAGCCGGTGGACACGATTTCATCGTTTTTCACAATGATCGCCCCAAAATTTCTGCGCAGGCAGGTGCCTCGCTCCAATACGGTCTCCGCGATATCGAGGTAATAATTTTCCTTGTCTGTGCGATTCATTTGAATGCCTCCCGTTATGTAATCATATGCTAATCATATTGTATTTTCGACGAATAATCAATGGAAATGAGCGAATTTCTATGATATAATAAGGAAACATTTTAAAGGAACAGACTTACCTGCACAGGTAAATGCTGCGAGGAGATCAAATGTATCAGCTATCGGATATGTCTACCATAAAGAGCATTCTTGCCCGCCACGGCTTTCGCTTCTCCAAATCGCTCGGTCAGAACTTTCTGATTAACCCCGAGGTCTGCCCCAGAATGGCCGCCGAGTGCGGCGCGGGAAAAGGGTTCGGCGTTTTGGAGATCGGTCCCGGAATCGGCGTGCTGACAGCGGAGCTGGCCCGGGTTGCGGAAAAAGTGGTTTCCGTCGAGCTTGACCAGCGCCTTCTGCCGGTTCTTGCCGAAACGCTTTCCGGCTTTTCCAACGTGAAGGTTGTGAACGGCGATATTTTAAAAGAGGATTTACACAGGCTGCTTTCCGAAGAGTTTGCCGGGATGGAGGTTGTGGTCTGCGCGAATCTGCCGTATTACATCACCTCGCCGGTTATCATGCGCCTTCTGGAAGAGCGCCTTCCAATCCGTGCAATTACGGTAATGGTACAAAAGGAAGCGGCAAACCGCCTGTGCGCTTTGCCTGGTAACAGGGAGTGCGGCGCGGTGAGCGTGGCGGTGCGGTATTACGCAGAGCCCCAAATTCTGTTTGAGGTGGATCGCTCCAGTTTTCTCCCTCCGCCGAATGTGGATTCTGCCGTGATACGGTTGGATATCCGCACGGAACCCGCTGTCAAAATCATAAGTGAAACGAATTTTTTTGCGCTTGTTAAGGCGGCGTTCGGAAGAAGACGCAAAACCGTTCTGAATTCGGTTACCGCCGGGCTGTTGATGGGTAAGGAGCCGGTGTCACGTGCGCTGGAACGTGCGCAAATTTCCGCGAACGCGCGCGCGGAACAGCTTACGATGGAACAGCTCGCGACATTTTCCAACGAACTGTTCCGAAAGGATACGGGAAAAGAAACGGACAGAGGAGGGTTATAATGAGCGACGGAAAACTGGCTCTGATTTTTTTTGAAGTCGGTTTGGTTCTGACCCTGATTTCTATGGTTTTAGGTCCCTTCAGCATCGCCGATTGGGCGATTGCCTCCGCCGCGGTTGCCTGCATCACAGCAATCGGCGGCATGTATCTGGCTTTCAGCAGCTGGGATGAGCCGGATGAGAAAGATGAAGAATTGGAGAATGACCTTGATCATAACAGCCCGACAGCGCAGTAAGCGGCAGGCTCCGTCCTTGCTTACACGGGCTGTATTAAGCACCGTTGGTCACTTTTCTGACGATTGCAATCGGCGTTTGTTCCCAGTCCTGCCCCAGCGGATTGTCGGAAAACATCTGCCGAAGAAGGCAGTTGTCTAAATCCGCGCTGGATTTTCCGAGCACTTCGCAGGACAGGTCATTCGAATCTATGATAACAACAGGGTGCCCCGTCTGCTTGCTTAAAGCCCTTGCAACGCCGGAAGGATTTTCGGGCGCAAATTTGGCATATCTGTTATAGGGCGGAATGGTGCAGTCACACGGCCCGTCAATCGCCCGCCCCTTCATTCCGACTATTCGGTAAAATACACCGTGAATTCCGAACAGTTTGGTAACAGCGGAGCAAAAGGCCGCGAACAGTATGGTCGGCAAACCGATATCCCTTAGGGCGAGCTCCATTGTCCACGGGCTGCCTAATCCGATCCCGTACGGGGACTTATGCACGAATCGATATAAAAAATTGGCTATCCGGGAGACTTTAATTTCATCGATCGGCAGTGCCCGCCCTTGAACAATGGCGACAATTTTTTCGCATATAAACAGGATATCGTTGGATTCCGCGAGTGGACACACCTGATTTTCCAATATTTCCTTCAGCTTGTCCCCTTTCATGATCAGATGCGTTCTAACCGGATAGCGCGCGAAATTTCCGCCCGTTGTTGTAATAATAAGGCTCTTTCCTTCGTTTGGTTTCAGATCACAAATATCCATCAGATGTAATTCTCCATTCAATAAAATTAGAGATTTTATTTTAAATCCTTTTTATAGAATAGAGCATAATTCTTACAAAATGACAGGTTTGTTTCTTACGGGATTCTTAAGATAATTGTCTTTTTGAATTTTGCATCAATAGTTTAGTCCCGAATATTTCGCGTAATTTTTACTTGCTATAGCAGCAGCGTAAAGTGGCAGATTTGGCTTTTTTTGCAGCCGGAATGCCGGATGAGAAAGATGAAGAATTGGAGAATGAATTTGATCATACTGACAGCGGAACAGCTCAATAAAAGCTATGTGGAACGCCCGCTTTTAAAGGATGCTTCCCTCACCGTCAGCGAGGGGGATAAAATCGGCGTAATCGGTGTAAACGGCACCGGAATATCGACATTTTTAATAATCAAAGCTGGGGTAGAACTGCGGGACAGCGGCAAAATCACCAAATCGGTCGGAACGACAATCGGTTATCTGCCGCAGAATCCGGTCTTTGAAAAGCATAATTCGGTCTGGGAGCAGGTTTTGTCCAACCTGTCGGCGGGAAAGACCGAAGCGCAGGAATACGAATGCAAGTCAATCTTGACAAAGCTTGGAATCACAGATTTTGACAGAGACGTCAGCCTGCTTTCCGGCGGGCAGAAAAAGCGGGTGGCTATGGCCGCCGCGCTTGCGGGAAAGGTCGATCTTCTGATTCTGGACGAGCCTACCAACCATATCGATAATGAAATGGTCTGCTGGCTGGAAAATTACCTCGCCCGTTACAACGGCGCACTGCTGATGGTGACTCATGACCGTTATTTTCTGGAGAAGGTGACGAACCGCATCGTGGAGCTGCAGAACGGGGAACTAACCGCATACCCCGCCAATTATTCCAAATATCTCGAATTAAAGGCACAGCGGGAGGAAATGCTTGCCGCGAGCGAGCGGAAGCGGCAGACTCTGCTGCGTAAGGAGCTTGCCTGGATTCGGCGCGGCGCGCGGGCGAGAAGTACCAAAGCGAGGTTCCGCGTGGAGCGTTATGAGGAGCTGAGTGAGCAGTCAGCGCCGGAGGAACAGAAAAAGCTTCAATTTAGCTCCATCGGTTCTAGGTTGGGAAAGAAAATCATTGAGATTGAAAATATTTCAAAGTGTTACGACGGACATATTTTATTTCACGATTTCAGCTACCATTTTTTGCGGGATGACCGTATCGGTCTGATCGGACCGAACGGCTGCGGAAAATCCACGCTTCTCAAAGTGCTGCTCGGGTTGGAGAAACCGGATACGGGCAGCGTCAGCATTGGGGAAACGGTGAAGATCGGCTATTTTTCTCAGGAGAGCGAAGAAATGGATTGCTCCCAGCGTGCGATTGACTATATCAGTGATATCGCGGAGCAAATTGCTACGCCGGAAGGAGTGCTGACTCCTTCGCAGATGCTGGAAAAATTTCTTTTTCCGCCTGAATTGCAGTACACGGTCATCGGCAGGCTTTCCGGCGGAGAACGCCGCAGACTTTTCTTACTGAAAATACTGGTGGAAGCGCCGAACGTCCTCTTTTTGGATGAGCCTACCAACGATCTGGATATTCAGACCCTCACCGTTCTGGAGGATTATCTGGAAGGCTTTGCAGGAGCGGTAATCGCGGTATCCCATGACCGCTATTTTCTGGATAAAATGGCGGAGCATCTGTTTGCGTTTGAGCCGGACGGAACCCTTGGCCATTCTCTCGGCGGCTATACCGATTATCTGGAAAAGCGCGGGGAGCAGCAGAAGGAACTCGTTCCTCAAGCAGAGGAGAAGCCAAAAGGCAGCCGCCCAAAAAGTACGAAGCTGAAATTCTCCTTTAAGGAACAGCGTGAGTTTGACGAAATCGACTCCGTAATTGAAAAATTGGAGCAGGAGATTGCTTCCGTTCAAACCGAAATTGAAGCGCAGGCCAGTAATTTTGAGATCTTGCAGGAGCTGCTTCAGAAGAAAGAAAAGCTGGAAACTCAGCTTTCTGAAAAAACAGACCGCTGGGTTTATCTAAACGAGCTTGCGGAGCAGATTGAGAAGCAATAAAATTAGAATTTGTACAAAATGGAGGTGTTGCAAGACGCCTCTATTTTTGTTAATAAATTTAGGTTGACATACATAGATCATCTATATATAATGTTATATAGATGATCTATATAAAGGAAGGATTGAAGGTGCCAATGGATAAAAGCCTTTTGACTGGGAGCACGACTATGCTGATTTTACAGCTTCTCAAAGAAGCCGATATGTACGGCTACCAGATGATTGAAGAATTAAGCAAAAAGTCTAAAAATGTTTTTGAGCTGAAAGCCGGTACCCTGTATCCTTTGCTTCATACCCTGGAGCATAAGGGGCTTGTCACATCTTATGACGAAACAGTGGAACGTGCAAGAATCCGAAAGTACTACCGTATTACTAAAAACGGAATTCGGTACCTGCATGAGAAAAAAGAGGAGTGGAATAAATTCACAGCGGCGGTGAATGATGTTTTGGGAGGTGGCGGCGTTGTTACCTTCGAATAAAATTGCAGAGTATCTGGAAGCAGTGCGTGGTCAAATACGGTGGAAAAAAGCACAGCCAATCCTTTTGGAAGAGATAAGGAGCCATATGATCGACCAAAAGGAAGCCTACCAAAAAGAAGGATTAGACGAAGAGAAAGCAACCGAACAGGCGATTTTGCAGATGGGCGACCCTGTATTGGTGGGACAGCAGCTTGACCGTGCCCACAGACCCAAGCCGGATTGGATTTTGCTCGGACTGGCGGGTGTGTTGCTTCTGTCGGGAATCGTTCTGCCATACCTTTTAGAATTTGCTGTTGCTGAAAGAACGGAGCGGCAGCTGTTTGTTTTTGTGGGCGCCTCTCTTGCGGCACTTATCGTGCCCTATTGTCTGGATTTCACGTTAATAGCGAAATATCCCAAGCTGATTTTTTGTTTTCTTTGCTTAGTTACTATGATCGGTTTTATCTGCAACAGAAGGGTCAACGGCAGAATCGAAAATGTAGGGTATCTTTTGCTGCTGCTTCCGGTATCCTTCGCGGGATTTGTTTACAGTATGAGGGGAAAAGGGTATTCCGGTGTCTTTCTGTGCACGGCCGCTTTTACCATCTCACTGTTTCTGGCGCTTTTCTCTTTTGAATTCGTTGCTCTTTCTCTGATTTGCGTTTCGTGTATTGTCATTTTGACCGTTGCGGTTATGAACGCGTGGTTTCAGTCACGAAAACGAGGAGTGCTCTTTATCGCCTTTATTCCAGTTTTGCTCGTTCTCTTTTTGCTGGCTTTGATGAACATGGGTGCTTTCGGTGAATATGCGCAGAATATGAGTGCGGTGTTCCTTCCGGTAAATATGGAGCCGCAATATGAATTTATCAATTCGGCGGTTCGACAGCTCCTTTTCCATTCCCGCTTTTTTGGAGAAGGCCAGCCTTTTGTATTTGCCGGATTCAACAGCAGCCAGTTAGCCGCCTGGCCTGAAATCCATACGGATTATCTGTTCACTTTTTTGATTTATCGGTTCGGGTGGGCTACAGCAATTCTCACAGCCGCTCTTTTCACGGCTTTTTTGCTTCGTGGGATTTTGCTCTGCAGTAGACAAAAAAGTTATTTGGGATTTTTAGTTTCGCTGGCAATTATTTTGACCTTTGCGGTACAGTGTGTCTCCTATATCATGTCCAATCTGGGCTTTCCGTTTTTTGTGCCCCTGTTTCTTCCGTTCTTGTCTTATGGAGGAAAAGCGCTTATCGTCAACCTGTTTTTAACCGGATTATTGCTTTCTGTGTTCCTCTCCGGAGAATTTGTAAGGGATCAGTTTGAGTCTTCACCGACAAAACAAATTCCGCTTGTTTAATCTCCCGTAAAAAATAAAGGGCATAGGATACCGGACGGTACCCTATGCCTGAATTATTTTTATTGCGCTATAGCGATTATTTTGGAAATCAGCCTTGCGTTTACGAGGCTATTGTTCTTGGGGCAAATTGACGATAATCAGCAGTCAAAGGTTTTGGAGATTTCGAATTCTTCCTGAATTTCTTTCGAAGGTTCTTTGGTCAGGAGGGAAACGACCACGATGAAAATGCAGGAAACGATGAAAGCCGGCAGCAGCTCATAAATGCCGAAGATGCCGCCCATAGGTTTAATCAAAAGCTTCCAGATAAACACGCTGATACCGCCGGAGAGCATTCCGGCGATGGCGCCCGCGAGGTTTGTGCGCTTCCAGAACAGGGAGAATAGCATAATCGGCCCGAAGGTAGCGCCGAAGCCCGCCCACGCAAACGCAACAACGGTGAAGATAACGCTGTTTTCGTCCATGGCGATCAAAATTCCGAACAGCGCTACGGTAAGCAGGGTAATGCGGGAAATGTTCATGACCTGCTTTTCAGTAGCGTCCTTCTTTAATATCCCCTGAAAAATGTTCTTGGAAAAAGCGGAGGCTGCAATCAGCAGATAGGAATCGGAGGAGCTGATCGTGGCGGCGAGGATGCCCGCCATAACCAGACCCGCGGCCAAAGGCGGAAGCAGCTTGGTTGACAGAACAATAAAGATACTCTCCGAAGCGCTTGCAGTCAAAAGGGCAGTCGGGTAAAGCGACCTGCCGACCAGACCGATGATAACCGCCGCAGCGAGCGAGAATACGCACCATGTGGTTGCGATTCTCCTTGATTTTTTCAGCTCGGATGCCTTGCGGATTGCCATAAAGCGGAGCAATACCTGCGGTACGCCGAAATAGCCCAAGCCCCACGATAATGTTGAAATAATGGTGATGAAGCCGTAGGCGCCCGCGTCGCCGAACAGTGCTGTGCCGGAGGAGCTGACCTGCTGAACTCCGTCCGCGATCTTCGGCTGCGCAATGCCGAAGAAGGTAAAGAACCCGGGAATATTGTTGATATGGTTCAATACCGCTTCAGGACCGCCTGCCGCCGCAGTTCCGGTAATCAGGATGGTTCCCAGCGCCAGCACCATGACAACGCTCTGCATAAAGTCGGAGGTGCTTTCCGCGAGGAATCCACCTAAAAATGTATAGACAATTACGAAGATTGCGCCCGCAATCATCATTTTGTGATAGCCCAGTCCGAACAGGGAGTTGAACAGCTTGCCGCAGGTGACGAAGCAGCTGGATGCATAAACCGTAAAGAAAACCAGAATAAACAGCGCCGAAATGGTCATCAGAATTTTTTTGTTTTCTTTAAAGCGGTTGCTGAAAAACTCCGGAATCGTGATGGCGTTGCCGGCGACTGCAGAGTATCTGCGCAGCCTTGTGGCAACCAGAAGCCAGTTGATATATGTACCGGCGGCAAGCCCGATAGCCGTCCACGCCGCGTCGCTGAGTCCGCTCCAGTAAGCGACGCCGGGCAGACCCATCAGCAGCCATCCGCTCATGTCGGAGGCTTCCGCGCTCATTGCCGCAATCCACGGGCCGAGGCTTCTGCCGCCAAGGAAGTAGTTGTCCGAATTTTGGTTTGCTCTTTTCGCGAAATAGAGACCGATTCCAATTACCGCCGCCATGTAAATGCACATGGCAATCAGAATTTGTACTGAATTTCCATTCATGTAATTACCCTCCGAATTTCTTACTTTAGTTAAGTGACCGAATAAAATTTATTATAACGGAAAACAACGGCTTTTACAACAAAAAATGAACATAATGTTAATATTTCACCCTTTGGATTATGATTTTTTTGAAATTATAAGGGAATGTAACTCGCGGAGAAATCGAAACGTGGGTTTACCGGCTGTGCCTAAGACGTTTTGGTGCTTGCGGCGATGCTTCTCGCCTTCCCTTCCGCACAGGGAGCAAGGAGCTTGCTCTATACAAAAAAACAGCAGCCTTTCGGGCTGCCGTTTTTTGGATATAGGAATGGAGGCGTTATAATCTATTTAAATCATTGAAGCGCCTGCTCCAAATCGTAGAGAATATCGTCAATATGCTCCGTACCGATGGAAAGACGGACGGTATTCGGCTTAATGCCGGATTCCAGCAGCTCGCCTTCGGTCATTTGAGAGTGGGTGGTGCTTGCCGGATGAATGACGAGTGATTTTACGTCGGCAACATTTGCCAGAAGGGAGAAAATCTGAAGACGGTCGATAAAGTCCCTGGCTTCCTGTGCGCCGCCTCTGATTTCGAAGGTGAAAATGGAACCTGCTCCGTTCGGGAAGTACTTGGTGTATAGCTTGTGATATTTGCTGTCCGAAAGGGAAGGGTGGTTGACACGCTCCACCTTCGGATGGTTGCTCAGATATGTAACAACCTTCAGTGCGTTCTCTACATGGCGTTCCACACGGAGGGAAAGGGTCTCCAAGCCTTGCAGGAGCAGGAAGGAGTTGAACGGGCTGATGGTCGCGCCGGTATCTCTAAGGAGAATAACGCGGATTCTGGTAATATACGCCGCCGCGCCGACATCTCTGGTGAAGCTGATGCCGTGGTAGCTCGGGTCCGGCTCGCTCAGCCACGGAAATTTACCCGAGGCCGCCCAGTCAAATTTGCCGGAATCCACAATCACGCCGCCGAGGGTCGTGCCGTGACCGCCAATGAACTTTGTCGCGGAGTGAACAACGATATCCGCGCCGTGCTCAATTGGTCGGAAAAGATAGGGAGTGGCAAAGGTGCTGTCAACGATCAGCGGAATTCCGTGTTTATGGGCGATTTCGGCCAAAGCGTCAATATCAATAATGCTGGAATTCGGGTTGCCGAGCGTTTCCGCGAAGATGGCCTTGGTGTTCGGCTGAATCGCCTTTTCGAAGCTGCCCTCGATATCCGGGTCGACAAAGGTTGTGGTAATTCCAAATGCCGCAAGCGTATGGGCAAGCAGATTATAGGTTCCGCCGTAAATCGTGTTGGCAGAGACGATATGATCGCCGGAATGGGCGATATTTTGAATCGCGTAGGTGATTGCGGCCGCGCCGGAAGCGGTGGCAAGAGCGGCGATACCGCCCTCCAGTGCCGCGATACGCTGTTCGAAAACATCCTCGGTCGGGTTCATCAGTCTGCCGTAAACATTGCCGCCCTCGGCAAGGCTGAAGCGGGCAGCCGCCTGAGCGGAATCCTTAAATACAAAAGACGTGGTCTGGTAAATCGGAACGGCTCTCGCGTCTGTGGTCGGGTCCGGCTTTTCCTGACCCGCGTGCAGCTGTATGGTTTCAAACCTTAATTTTCTTTCACTCATAATAAAAATCCTCCTACAAATATAATTGAATCATGAAATGAGTTATAACACAAAACAGGAGTCACACATTCGCTGATGCAGGCGGCAGCGGCACAAAGTCCGGCTTATGGATAAGCTTTGTTTTTTCATGATTACGACCCCTCCAGTTATAAATATTATTAATCATATCGAATTAGTAATATTTGAATTTATTGTTGTTATCATACAATGGAAAAAGCCGTTTGTCAAGAATTAATTTTTGGACAAAAGAAATGCTCCCGCCTTCGGAATAAACGAAAGCGGAAGCATTGGATTATCATTAAAAGCCTTGGTAATCAAGGGGGAAAGTCCCCCCTTGAATTATTTATATAATCTGGAAAAGATAAAACTTTAAGTAATTGGTTTCCGGCACATTCCATAAAATCGGGTGGTCAGGCGACTGCTGGCGGACCTCGATCTGGCGGAGCATCACCTGTGCGTCGGCAGCCGCGCTGTGCAGCATATTGCGGAACAGCTCCTCCGTCATGAAATGGGAGCAGGAGCAGGTGCCAAGGTAACCGCCGCGCGGCAGCAGCTTCATGGCACGCAGGTTAATCTCCTTGTAGCCCCTCATTGCGTTTTCCACCGTGCTGCGGGATTTGGTGAAGGCCGGAGGGTCGAGAATGATGAAATCGTACCCGTTTTTTGCGCCCCCGGGCAGCTCGGTGAGCAGGTCAAATACATTGATCGCCTGAAAGGACATACGATCCTGAAGGTTGTTTCTTACCGCGTTCTCCCGCGCCATCGCAATTGCATCCTCTGAAATATCAACCGCGTGAACATGCTCCGCGCCGCCCTTTGCCGCGTTGAGCGCAAACGAGCCGGTGTGGGTAAAGCAATCCAGCACGCGCTTGCCGCGGCTGATTTTTGCAACGGCCTGCCGATTGTATTTCTGGTCGAGGAAGAAACCGGTTTTCTGCCCGTTTTCAAAATCCACCTCGTATTCAATTCCGTTTTCGGTGATTACCGTTCGGGTCGAATCCGGTAGGGGCACGCCTTCCAAAGGAAAGAAGCCCTTGCCCTGCCTCATTCCCTCCAGCTCGCGGATGCCCACGTCGTTGCGCTCGTAAATACCGTCGATCGTCTGCCCGTCCTCTTTCAGAATCTGATAGAGAAGATGAAACAGCATCGGCTTTATCCGTTCCATGCCAAGCGAGAGAGTCTGGGTTACCAGAATATTGTTCATCCGATCTACCGTTAAACCGGGGAACAAATCTGCTTCGCCGAAAATAATCCGGCAGCAGGAAACATCATCTCCCATTACGCTTTTGCGGTAGTTCCAGGCGTGTCGAAGCCTGCGCTCAAAAAAAGCCTCGTCAAGGGTATCGTTTGCGTTTCGGGAAATGATTCGTATCCTGATCTTGGAGTTGTCGTTGATAAAGCCCGTGCCGAGATATTTGCCGCGTGGGCTGACCAGGTCGACCAGGTCTCCGTTTTCATAGGTACCCTCCGTACGGACCAGCTCTGTGTTATAGACCCAGGGGTGCCCGGTCTGAATACTGTTTTCCGCTTTTCTGGTTACGCTGACAACGGGATATCCTCTGTTTTGTTTCATGAAGCTTCCTCACCTGTTCATTTTTAATTTGCCGGCTCACGTTATATCGCCTATATTATAACACAAACCGAGGGTATCGATCACATTAACACCGATTTTTTCAGCGTTTACAGTTTTGTAGCAATGGCTTACAGTTCTGTTGCTTTTCTTGCTTTTGCCTTTTCTGCGGAATATGATAGATACAGGATAAGCATTGTTATGATCGGCTTGGGCAGAGGACGTTGCCTGTTTAAAGAAAGATTCGAATGGAGGCAGTGAGATGAAAAAAGCTTGGATTTCTGTTATTGTTGGGTTACTGCTGATTCTGGCAGTGTTCACCGCGTGCGGCACCGCCGCGTCGCGAAAACCCGGTGCTTCGAACATCCCACAGCCTGTTCAGCCAGTTGCCGCGCAGAATGTTGATTTGAAGCAGGCGAAAAATGCGGTGAAGAATACAATTCCTCTGGATTACAAAAAATATACCTTGGAATTGATTAACGATCAATTGATGTATCAGGGACAGGAATTTTACCAGTTCCTGATTTCCGACGGCAATATTGCGATGGAACCCTCCGTTATCGTGAGCAAGATGAACGGAGAAATCTTTTATTACTACCCGGATCGTTCGGTGACGGATGCTTATGGGGATCGTGTTTTCAAATCAATGTGCGTATAAGTTTAGGGGTTTGGGGAGCTGCAGCCCCCAGTAGAACAGAACAGGCGGCGCATTCGGTCTGACCGGATGCGCCGCCTGTTTGCTTACGATTAATCCTTTTCCTTGCCCGCGATATTCCTCGCGACAACCACGCCGGTTACGGAAGCCTGCATCAGTCCGCGCGTAATGCCCGCGCCGTCGCCGATTGCGTAGAGATTCTCGATCGCCGTTTCAAACTGCTTGGTAACCGATACCTTGGAGGAATAGAATTTCACCTCCACGCCGTAAAGCAGCGTGTTCTTGGAGTAAAGCCCCGGAGCCAGCTTGTCAAACGCCCGCAGAGACTCTACAATGCTGGTAAGGTGGCGGTGGGGCAGAACGAACGATAAATCCCCCGGTACCGCGTTTTTCAGCGTGGGAATCGTTGTGGATTTTTTGAGCCGCGTTTCGTCCGTGCGCCTTCCGAGCAGCAGGTCGCCGAGACGCTGCACCATGATTCCGCCGCCGGTCAGCATATTGCCGAGCTGGGCGATATACCGACCGTACTCAATGGGCTGGCGGAACGGCTCGGTAAACTTTGTGGAAACCAGCATGGCAAAATTGGTGTTATCGCTGTGCTTATCCTCATCGGCGTAGGAATGCCCGTTTACCACGGCAATTCCGCCGTTTGTGCCCTCGTAGTGCTCCTCGCTGACAATTCCGCCCGGGTTCATGCAGAAGGTTCTCACCTTGTTCTCAAAGGTATCGGAGTAATAAACCAGCTTTGCCTCATAAAGGTTTTTGGTCAGATGATCCATCACCGCATTCGGAACCTCCACGCGCACGCCGATATCCACCTCGTTGTTCGTGGTGGAGAGCTGGTTTTCCTGCGCGATTCGCGCCAGCCAGTCCGCGCCGCCGCGTCCCGGCGCCGCGACGACATAGGGGGCGCGGAGCAAACTTTTTTCTCCGTTTCGGCTGACAATCCAGACGCCCTCAGCCTTCCCGTTTTCCACATAAATGGAATCCGCGGTCGTGTATTCCATGAATTTAAAATTGGGAAGACCGGATAAGTAGCGGTACATGGCGCGGAGTACGTCAAAGGAATACTCAGTGCCCATATGGCGCACCGGGCAGGGAATCAGCTGAATATTTTCCTTGCGCGCCTGATAGGATACCTTTTCGGCAAACTTGTCACTTTTACCGAATACCTTATCCGGCGCGCCGTATTGCAGGTAAACGGTATCGGCGTAATGAATCAGCTCCCGCGCTTTTTCCGGCGGCATATAGTCGGTAAGATTGCCCCCGACCTCTTCGGAAAGGGACAGCTTGCCGTCGGAGAACGCGCCGGCTCCCGCCCATCCGTTCATGATGTTGCAGGTTTTGCAGTGGGCGCACTGGCCGGAGGTTCGGGCAGGGCAGGCACGGCGGTCAATGGTGCTGCCGGAATCAACGATCAGCACCTTTTTATCCGAAGCGATACGGTCCAGCTCCAGAGCGGTAAAAATTCCGGCCGGACCTGCGCCGATCACTATCACATCAAAATCGTACATAATAACCTTCCTAACTTTATTTCAATCAAAAATATATTGATAAAGGCAAAAAAATAGTAAACTTACCGCGTCCCGGCAATAAGCATACACTTCATTATATCATAGCCTATCACGCTGATAAGCAGGATATTATCATTACCCAATCTTCCCAATCATACGCAAAAAGGCACGCTCAAATGCTTCGTCGTCCGCCTTGGAGCGTTTTTTGATTTTGCCAGACCTTTTTCCCGCGCGGCGCATTTCCTGACCGAGGGCGCGTTCAAACAGGAGACGGTCGATATTCGTGTTGTCATAAATCATCCCGTTTTGATTGAGGACAAACGCGTTTTTGGCCAGCGCCATCGCGGCTACGCCGTAGTCCTGCGTCACGACGAGGTCCCCCGGCTCAATCAGGTTTACCAGACGGATATCGGCACTGTCGCGTCCTTTGTCCACCGTAATCACCCGGCTGTAGCCGTCATTCAGAACATGGCTGGTGTCGATCAGCATTGTAACCGGGATATTTTTTTCCTTTGCCCGCCGGACGATGATTTCTTTTACGGGGCAGGCATCCGCGTCAACAAGAATCTGCATCTTTTGATCATCCCTTTCTGACGTGACGAAAACTGTTCGAATTAACAGAACACAAGCTGGATGAGAACCATATAAAGTACGGTTCCGCCGCCGACGCTCAACAGCGTGCTGTGCTTCCAGCGGTGCAGCAAAGAAACGGCAGCGACGGAAAGGAACTCCGGGATTCCGTAGGGATACGCAAAAACGGAGACCGATTTCAGGCAGTAGACAACCAGCATCGCGATTATGGCGAAGGGCAGGACTTTGCCGAGATAGGTGATAAATTTTGGAAGCTTCCCCGTATCACGGAACAGGAGGAACGGAAGCGCTCTGGTAAACAGAGTGACAAGGGCAACCACGGCAATAATGGAGAGTGAGGTTTGGGCGCTAGGCATTTGCTTCATCCTCACTTTCCGGCTTTCTTTTCCGGTATGCAGCGGTAAGGATAAGCACGATCACAAGCATAGAGGGTAAAATAAAATTGGAAACGCCAAACAACAAAAGGCAGAGGAACGACGCGGACAGTCCGGCAATAGCCGGAAGATGATTGTTCGTGGACTGCCACTGCTCCGTAAAAATTACGGTGAACAGCGCCGTCATGGAAAATTCAATTCCCCTGGTGCTGAACGGAACCACCGTACCCACCACCGCGCCAAGAACGGAGCCGATTACCCAGTAGCTCTGGTCCAACAGGGAAATAAACAGCAGGAACCAGTTTGCGTCGACGCCTTCGGGCGCCTTTGCGGAGCAAAGCAGGGAAAAGGTTTCATCCGTCAGCGAAAAGACCATATAGGGCTTCTTTCTTCCCAGCGATTGGAACTTGGGCAGCATGGAAAGCCCGTAAAACACATGGCGTACATTTACCATAAAGGTAATAAAGATGATATTAATCCAATTGATGTCGCCCAAGAAGAAATTGGCGGCCACAAACTGCATGGAACCGGCGTAAACAAACAGGCTCATCAGCAGGGACCAGATTGGGGACAGTCCTTTGTTCGTCATGAGGATTCCAAAGGCCATTCCCAAGAACAAATATCCCATCATAACGGGAATCGTTACGGGGAACGCCGCGTTGAATGCTTTTTTTATTTTTTCCAAATAAACCACCTTTTTTATACGGAGCTTTAAATGATCTTAATGAGCAGGCTTTCGCCGCTCTGAATTTTCTGATAATTTGTAAGGATACCGTCGTTCGCGTCGATTGAAATATGACGTTCCGCTATTCGTTGCAGCTTCCCGCAGTACCGTTCCAGTTCGGTAAGCTGTTTCGTCAGCTTTTCTTTTTTGGGGGAAGCCGAAGTGTTTTCGGCTTGTATGAAAAGCGCTTTCAATGCCTGTTCAAACACGGAAACCGCCTGCTCCGCCGTATTTTTACAATAGGTATGGGCGTAGCACAGTACCCGCACTGCTCCGCCGTCAAACATCCAGTAGACAGGCCGCTTCCGGTAGATCCGAACATGATCCGGATAGAATTTACGGTAAAAATAATCCCGGATTACCTTTTTCGGTGCATCACCCGTCCGACCGCCGAGCGCACCGGCGATAAACGCAAGGTTCTGCGCAAGGGTGTTTTTTCCGAATACTGCCTTCACAAATTCAGTGAAGCGTTCCGTGATGTCACCGGGAACGGAGATTCCGTCCGGAACCGGCAGGACGTTTACGGGTAGGATTTCCGTATCCGGAATCCGGTAGCGCTCGAACAGGCAGCCGACCGCAAAGGAAAGCAAGGAGCGGATATCGCGGGATAAATCCGCATTTCGCACGGAGATATCCCTTCCTTCTGTTTCAGAGGTTAATTCCTCCTGTAATCCGTAGCTTTCAATAAAAATCCGGTTCAGCTCTTCTTCGTTTTCTTTCATTCTAAAAAAGCGCGTGCGGCAGGCGTTATCCCATTCCGAGTACAGCTCCTCCAGAGAGGCGGACGGCACACCGGATTCTTTTTGCATCAGCCTGAATCGCACCAGCGGATGAAGCTCAAAATTCCAGCTCGTCTCAAAGGAATCCCAGTCAGCCTTTGACAGCTCTATATTCTCCGAAACCAGACCGCAGACACGCTTCCGGGAAGTCTCGTCGATGCGCAGCGGAAGCTTTGCAACATTTCCGGCCTGATAGTTTAGTGTGGGGTTGATTAGATTCAGCATTTCAAAGGCAACCTTGCTCGATAAAAAGCCCAAAATCACAAGAGTATCCTCAGGGGTGCCCGCAAAGACGGAGGAGCCGGCGATATCAAACACAAATCCCTGCGGATAATAACGGACGCCGAATTTGGAGGAGCTTACAAACGACCACGATACACTGGGCTTAAAGTAATACTTCTGCCCGGGAAAGGAAGCGGACTGCCCGCTTAATACGCGGTACGCGCTGATTTCTTCGCCGAAGTCTTTGAAATTCACAACATAATCATGATTTCCGTACCATTTGCGAAAATCGCCGCCTTTGTTATAGGGAAACCAGACTTTTCCGCTTTTTTCACAAGGGGCTCTGCCTGTACAGCCAAAGAAGATATTTTCACGCGGAACCTCGTACCAGAACCGCAGAAAGCGACTGTTGTCGCAGGTGAAAAGTCCGTTCGTAACCGCCGCCGATTTGCCCAGCGCGGGCAAGCCGGTGAAAAGCTCCGCAAAACGTCCGCTGCCCCAGTAAGCAATGGGCATACCGGGGATGGATGAGAATCGGCTTAGGGAAACCTCGTAGCGGTAGCCGCAGGCTGGGTTGCGGATAGCCTCGGCTACCTTTTTTCGCTGAATCTCCATGCCGCCCCTGAAATCAGACAGCTTTAAATAGACGCCCTTTTCGCTTTCTTTTCCGTTTTTCAAAACAAAGGTGCAAATGGGTACGGTTGCTTCCTCAAACGCGGAATATTCCAGCTGAATCAGCGAAGAAACAGATTTGTTTTTGAGAATGAATTCCCGAAGCTTTTCGTAGCTGCGGATAAACATCCAGACAAACGGAGCCATAAACGCGCAATAGCCGTTTTCCGCGCAGAAGTCAAAATTCCGGTACATAAACACGGCAAAAAGATCACTGCGGTAATCGCGGTAATGCTTCATTACATAGTGCTTTAGCCGGGTGTCCATTTTACAGAGATAGGGGGGGTTGGTGGCAACCACCTCATATTTTGCCGTCATAATCTGCGCCTGTTTTACCAGTGGCAGAAGCTTTTCCAGCACATCATCGCGGCGCGCCGGCTCGTACAAATCTGCGCAGCGCAGCCGCCGGATTTCCTCTATTCGCCGGTAGATGCGCGAGAAGTCAACCGGCTCGACGGGAACGATGCTGCCGTATTCCTTTGCGTCATAAAGGGAAAGCGTCAGCTTGAGCAGGTCGGCTTTCAGTTCCTTATCGCTGTTTGCGACAAAGGCAATCAGGTCGCCGCCGATTTCGTTACTCTCCCGGATTTCGCAAAGGTTTATGGGCGAACCCTGTGTTAAAATGTCCGCGCGATAGCGCCGTGCCTTCATCATCAGCGCAAAGTACGCCAAACGGTACGAACGGCTGTCGATATCCAGCCCGTACAGGTTCTTTTTCAAAATCAGCTCCGCCGCGTCGTAGTCAGAATAGCCGCATTCCCGGTAAATCTCCATCAAAAGGTCAAAGGCATATACCAGAATATGTCCGCTTCCCATACAGGGGTCTATCATCCGGATTTCCTCAGGAGACAGGCTTTGCCCGCCGTGCTCCGGCTGCTTTTTTTCGGCTGGCTCCAGGTAGAACTCCAGCTTTCCTCTCAGACCGCTTTCCGGGTGATACTCCAGCCAGTATTTTCCCAGTGAGTTATTCACCATATAACGAACAATCCAGTCTGTGGTGAAAAACTGGGTCGCGGCGGGAACATCCTCGCGCTTTACTTTTTTATCGAATAAGCGGATTGCCTCATTTTTTCGCTCGCTGTTATAGTGTTGATAAAGCCACCCGATAATTTCCACCGTACCGAGGAAGTCGCTTTCCTCAACGGTATCGAGCAAAGTACGCACAACACCGTTTTTATCCCTGAGGGAAAGCGTAATCAGGGAATCCAGATACTCGTCCGGCATTTTAAAATAGTCGGGCAGCATTCGGGCGAGACCGCGGCATGTTTTCAGGAACCGGGCGGTAAAACGCTCGTCTGCCTCCTCCGGTTCGGCAGCCGAAGCCGAAAGGACGCGCGCCGAATCCGGCAGGTATCCGTTTACCTCCAGATAACGCACGGCAATGATGCGGGTGAACCAGTAGTAAGCGGTCTCCTCCGCAACGGCGGGAAGACCCTTCTGTTTGATGACCTCCGAAAGGCTCCGGCTGAATTTTCCGCCCCGCGCGAGAATTCTCTCCGCGTTTTCCCGTGCCTGATCGGTCAGAATTTTGCGCGCGCCGACCGCGAAGACCTTGATGGCGGCTTTATTCATTCCGGAACCTCCTTCCGTGTGATACTGGAAATATAATACCATATTTTCGACCCGAAGTTAATCATATTGACACATGTTTTCAAAATGATATACTAAATGTATGTTTTTACAATGTATGCTTTTACGTGGTGCATAATTAAAATGATAAAAGAGGGCTGAGGAATGCTGGGAACTGTAGTAAACGCGCTGGCAATTGCGGGGGGAACCGCCTTTGGGCTGGTTTTGAAAAGCGGAATCCGGGAGAACTACCGGGAAACAATTATGAACGCAATCGCGCTTTCCGTCGTTTTAATCGGAATGCTGAGCGCCATAAAAACCGAAAACCTGCTTCTCCTGATTTTCAGCCTGGCCCTCGGCAGCGTCATCGGCGAAGCGCTTAAAATTGAGGACAGGCTCAGCGGTCTCGGTCGCTGGATCGAAAGCAAAACATCGGGCAGCGACGGCAGTGTGGCGAAGGCCTTTGTAACCTCCAGTCTGGTGTTTTGCGTCGGCTCTATGGCGATTGTAGGCTCGATTGAGAGCGGTTTGACCGGCAACCACCAGACGCTGTTTGCCAAAGCTGTGCTCGACGGCATTGTATCCATTTTTTTAAGCTCTACGCTTGGCTTCGGCGTCGTTTTTTCCTCCGTAGCCGTGTTTGTTTATCAGGGGATCATTACCTTGGCCTCCTCCGGGCTGAAATCCCTGCTCACCGACGTGATGGTTCAGGAAATCTCTGCGGTAGGCGGTGTTTTGATTATGGCAATCGGTCTGAATCTTTTGAAAATAAAACAAATAAAGGTCGGCAATATGCTGCCGGCCATTATTCTTCCGTTTCTTTACTTTTTCTTTCTTAAAGCGTTCGGCATAGGATAAACCGCTCCTTGCCGCCGTATTTCAGCTTTTTCATCAGGATTACAAAATCCAGAGCCTGCACATTGCTGAGGCTGTAAGGATTATGGGGGGATACCGTAGTCAGAAGGTAACGGATATCCGGGGATTCCTCCAAAAGGGCAATCGCGTACTGAATCAGTCTTCGCTGCAGGTGCTGCCCCCGGAACGACGGGTGAACCACAATTGTATCGAGCAGAGCGCAGGAGAGAACCTTTTCCCTGGGCCACAGCAAATCCCAACCGAGGTTATTCATGTTTTCGCCCGGGAACACAACGGAGCAGTAGGCTGCCATTAAAGTTCGGTCAAAGCAGCCGAGAATAAAATTCGGCGGCTTCAAATTCGCCTCGTTCTGATCCCGTTCACTCGGAACAAAGATATCCTTATTTTTTATTCCGCGGCAGACGAGAGCCTGCAGGTTCATGATAGCGTCCAGGTCGGTCATCCCGCATTTGCGGAACTGGAGAACGTGCGGCTCTGTGTCGTGTTGATTCATAAACAGGCCCCCTTAATTTTATAAAAAGTAGAAAAATAGGTTTAGCTCATTTAAAAAATCAGTATATAATAAAAAATATAATTAAACAATAGCACGTGTAACAAATCGATTAAAAATGTAAAAGATAGAAAACTGATAGAATTTGTCGGAAATAACTGGAATTTGTCCTTTTCAGACCCGGCTGAATTTGTTATAATAGAGCGAATCAACGATAAACCTGCCGTTCGGCAAGGCCAAAAGGATGGAATAAAGATGCGTATCAGTGAAATATTAAAAAGCGGTAAAGTAACCTTCTCCTGCGAGCTGTTTCCCCCGAAGCAGGGCGCCGATATTGAGCAGGTACAGGCGGTCGTGAGCGATATTGCCCGACTGAAGCCCGATTTTATGAGCGTGACCTACGGAGCAGGCGGGGGAACCTCTGAAAATACCGTTTCCATCGCCGCCGAAGCGCAAAAAAACGGCGTTCCGGCGCTGGCGCACCTTACCTGTGTCTCCTCAACGAAGCAGCAGGTATCCCGGGTTTTAAAGGCGCTGGAGGAAAACGGTATCGAAAACATCCTGGCGCTTCGCGGCGATATCCCGCAGGGCTCCGATTTCCCGTCTCCGGCGCAGTATCATTATGCCGGCGAGCTGATACAGGATATCCACAGGCAGGGGAATTTCTGCATCGGCGCGGCGTGCTACCCCGAAGGTCACGTGGAATGTGAGCATAGGGAAGACGATATCGAGTACCTGAAGCAGAAGGTGGAAAGCGGCTGCGATTTTTTGACCACGCAGATGTTTTTTGACAATCATGTTCTTTATAATTTTCTGTTCCGTATTATGGCGAAGGGGATTCATGTTCCGGTGGTCGCAGGAATTATGCCGGTGACCAACAACAAACAGATCAAGCGCATCTGCGCGCTTTCCGGTACGGCGCTGCCGCCGCGCTTTCGTGCGATCGTGGATAAATTCGCCGATAATCCGCTTGCCATGAAGCAGGCGGGAATCGCCTACGCAACGGAGCAGATTATCGATCTGATATCCAACGGTGTAAAGTCTATCCACCTGTATACGATGAATAGACCGGAAATCGCCGGAAAAATTATGGAGAATCTTTCGGAGATCATACGCGGATGAATGTGGATAGAAATGAAATCCTCCGCTACCTGGGCTATCGCGGAAGCCCAGCCGGCGAAGAGGTATTGCGTAACATAGATTCCTGTTTGGAGGAGCTGGAGCAGGTGATATCGCCGCGCTGGCTGAGCCGGACGTTTCCGGTTTCGTTCCGGTCGGACGCTGTGGCGATTGGCTGCATGGAAATCAATAGCGGCGATTTGCGCGGTCATCTGCAGGGCTGCGGCGAGGCGGTTTTGTTTGCCGCCACACTGGGCCCCAGAGTCGATTTTCTTTTGCTCCGGTATTCCAAGCTGGACATGAGCAGAACCGTTATCCTGCAAGCCTGTGCGGCTGCCATAATGGAAAGCTACTGTGACGAATATGAGCGGGAAATCGCCGAAGAAGCGGCAAAACGGGGATTATACCTCAGACCGCGCTACAGTCCGGGCTACGGTGATTTCTCCATCAGCCATCAAAAGGATATTTTGGGCATTTTAGACTGCCCGAAAAGGATTGGTCTGACCATGACGGAAAGCTGTATGCTTACTCCGACCAAATCCGTCACCGCGGTTATCGGGCTCACCGACCGGGAGCAGAGCTGCCATATCGCGAAATGCATGGAATGTAAAGCAACGGACTGTCCGTTCAGAAAGGGATGATATCATGAACCTGATTCACGAGCTGGGAAAGCGTATGCTGTTTTTCGACGGAGCAATGGGGACTATATTGCAGGCAAACGGTCTTGCCGCAGGGGAGTTACCCGAGCTGTGGAACCTGACGCATCCGGAGGTCATTGTCGATATCCATCGAAAGTATCTGGATGCCGGTGCGGATATCATTAAAACCAACACCTTCGGCGCCAACGGCGCAAAGCTGCACGACTGCGGCTATCCGGTGACCGAAATTGTGACCCAGGGTGTTTTGCGGGCGAAGGAAGCCGTCGGGGACCGCCCGGCGCTGGTAGCGATGGATATCGGACCCACCGGGAAGCTGATGAAGCCTCTGGGCGACTTAGCCTTTGAACAGGCTTATCAATATTTTAAAGAGATGGCGGTCGCCGGCGAACAGGCGGGCGCCGACCTTGTGCTGATCGAGACCATGAGCGATACCTACGAATGCAAGGCGGCGGTTCTGGCGGTCAAGGAGAATACGGCGCTGCCCGTTTTTGTGACCATGATCTTTGATGAACACGGTAAGCTTCTGACCGGCGGCGATGTTCCGGCGGCGGTCGCCCTGCTGGAGGGGCTGGGGGTGGACGGGCTCGGCTTCAACTGCGGGCTTGGACCGGAGCAGATGCGCCGCCTGCTGCCGCAACTTGTTGCTTGCTGTTCGGTTCCCATCATTGTAAACCCAAATGCCGGTCTCCCCAAAAGTGTGGGCGGAAAAACCGTATTTGAGGTGGAGCCGGAGGAATTTGCCGGGGCAATGGCGGAGATTGCGGAGAACGGAGCCTGGGTTATCGGCGGATGCTGCGGTACTACGCCGGAGCATATCGCGGCTATGACCGCACGCTGCAAGGGTATCTGCCCAAAACCGATCGAAAAGCACAATTTTACAGTGGTTTCCTCCTACGCAAGGGCGGTTGTTTTCGGGGAAAAGCCCGTACTGATCGGCGAACGGATTAACCCCTCCGGCAAATCCCGGCTGAAGCAGGCGCTTCGTGAAAATGATATGGATTATATCCTGCGAGAGGGAATCACCCAGCAGCAGAACGGCGCGGATATCCTCGACGTGAATGTCGGTCTGCCGGAAATCGACGAGGCTGCAATGATGAAGCGGGCGGTTACGGAAATTCAGAGTGTCATCGACCTTCCCCTGCAAATCGACACCTCCAGTATCGAGGCGATGGAAAGCGCGATGCGTATTTATAACGGAAAGCCGCTGATTAACTCCGTAAACGGCAAGGAGGAATCCATGACCAGCGTCTTCCCTCTGGTGAAAAAATACGGCGGAGCGGTAATCGCGCTGACGCTGGATGAGAACGGCATCCCGGAAACAGCCGAGGGGCGGTTCGCCATTGCGGAGAAGATCGTCAAAAAAGCGGCGGAATACGGAATTGATAAGAAAGAGATTATTGTAGACGCTCTGGCGATGACAATCAGCGCGGGGCAGGAGAACGCGCAGATTACGCTGGACGCGCTGAAGCTGATCAGAGAAAGGCTTGGCATTCCCACTTCGCTCGGGGTATCCAATATTTCGTTCGGTTTGCCGCAGCGGGAAAAAATCAACGCGTCCTTCTTTACCATGGCTTTGCAGAACGGCTTGGGTGCCGCGATTATCAACCCAAATTCCCAACCGATGATGGATGCCTATTTTTCATACTGTGCGCTGAGCGGCGCGGATGACAAATGCATGGGCTATATCGGAAGATACTCTGTTCAGAAGGCGGAGCCGACCGTTCCGGCGGCAAATGAGCTGGGGCTTCATACGGCGATTGTAAAAGGTTTGAAGGAAAGTGCCCATAACGCCGCAGAAAAGCTTTTAGCCGGCACGGAACCCCTTGATATCATCAGCGGACAGCTGATTCCCGCGCTCGATGAGGTTGGGCGGGATTTCGAACAGGGTGTGCTGTTCCTGCCGCAGCTTCTGATGAGCGCGGAGGCCGCAAAGGCGGCGTTCGACGCAATCCGGGGTAAGCTGGCTGCCGCAGGGGAAAGCGTAAAAAAGGATAAGATTGTTCTGGCGACGGTTCAGGGCGATATTCATGATATCGGAAAAAACATTGTCAAGGTACTGCTGGAAAACTACAGCTACGATATCATCGACCTCGGCAAGGACGTCCCCGCCGAAGAAGTCGTCTCAGCGGTAAAAGAGAACGATGTAAAGCTGGTCGGTCTGAGCGCTTTGATGACAACCACGGTTGTCAATATGGAAAAAACCATTTCCGAGCTGCACAAAAGCGCGCCGGATTGCAGAATTATGGTGGGCGGCGCGGTGTTAACGCCGGAATACGCGGATATGATTCACGCGGACAGCTACTCCAAGGACGCGATGGGCGCGGTTCGTTACGCGAATTCACTGTTTCAGCACAGCTGATTCAATTTAGGATGGGAGAGAAGCGGTATGACTTATCAAGAGGTTTTGCAGAACGCCAGAAAAAACATGGCGCCGAACTGCCGGGTATGCAGGGAATGCAACGGGGTTGCCTGCCGGGGTGAAATACCCGGCACAGGCGGAAAGGGAATCGGGAATGCCTTTACCGTGAATTATGAGTATCTTCAAAAGATTAAAATCAATATGGATACGATTTATGAAAATCAGGGGCAGGATTCCTCCGTTTCCCTGTTCGGAAAAACCTTTGCCGCGCCGGTATTTGCCGCTCCCATCAGCGGAATGAACAGCAATTACAACGGATACCTGACGGAACGTACCTATGCGGAAGCATTGGTTCCGGGCTGCGCGAAAACCGGCTGCGCCGCATTTACGGGCGACGGTGCGCCGGAGCATTTCTTTACCGACCCGCTTGATTCGGTCAAAGCTGTGCGCGGGCTGGCGGTGCCGACCATTAAGCCGTGGGCGAAGGAAACCGTATACGAAAAAATGAAGCTTGCGATTGATGCCGGAGCAATGGCAATCGCGATGGATATCGACGCGGCGGGTCTGCCCTTTTTGGCTGCGGCGGGCAAACCGGTTTGTTCCAAGAGTGTGGAGGAGCTGGCAGAAATTGCGGCAAATGTCCCGGTTCCGTTTCTATTAAAAGGGATTATGACCGTGGCGGGGGCGAAAAAGGCCGCGCAATGCGGCGCGTACGGAATCATCGTCTCCAACCACGGCGGTCGTGTCATTGACAATACCCCGGCGACAATGGAGGTTTTGCAGGAGATTCGGGCACAATTTGGCAGCGAGCTGCGGATTTTTGTAGACGGCGGATTCCGTACCGGTCACGATGTGTTCAAGGCGCTGGCGTTCGGCGCGGACGCGGTGCTGATCGGCCGACCCTATGTTGTCGCAGCTTGCGGCGGCGGCGAGGAGGGTGTTGCGCTTTACACACAAAAAATCATTTTCGAGCTACAGGAAGCGATGAAGATGACAGGCTGCGCGGCAATCAGGGATATTACATACGATAAGGTTCGAATCACAAAATAAAAGAAATTCCCGCACGGGTTTGCGGAGAGGACTTAAAAGAGCGGTTTACTTGAAAAAATTTCACACTTCTCATTTCGAAAAATAAAAAGATGGTAATATCGAAATAAGTCGGGAGGTGTCGAAATATGAGCCAGCGGGCGAAATATATCTTAATGCTTCTTGCGGTGATGATTCCGGTTGTGACGTTCTCGCTTCTAACCGGTCACGCGGAGAGCTACCCGGATATTTCAAGCTTAGACTCCAGTTATGTTTTAAAATACAACCGGCAGTTTTTCAGCCGCCCCGGCGGTGGCTACGCGCTGCTCAGCACGGATGCCGCAAAGAAAAGCCGGGTTACTTTATTGGATGGCACCGGAAACCCCGATGTTGATGTGGATTTTTGTGTGGCCAATTTTTCCTTTGTGTATGAAAAGGCTTATCAGGCCGAGCAATATCTGTATTTGGTCGGCAAGGACCCCGCACAGGAGGGCTGTCTGAAAATTGCAAGGCTTCAGCTGACGGACGGCTCTTTGGTTACAAATATGATTGGCGGTGTCACCTGCGATTTTACGCGGGATTTCAGCGTGGACGCGGACGGAAAGCTTCGGCTTGTCACAGTTGCCTATGGTTCTGTGCCTCAGCCCGATTCTCTGTACTGGATTTATACCTTTCTTCCGGATAAAGAGGGCGGCTTCTGCTTCGGGGAGCCTGCCCGCGACCCGGAGCCGAGCTCCGTACCGGAAGAATCCTCCGGCGAGTCATCCGGCAGTTCGGTCTCCTCGCAGGCGGAATCCGGAGGGGAGTCGAGCATACCCACTGAGTCATCGCCCGAGGTGCCGCCCGCCCGGCCCTATATCTTTCAGGAGAAAATTACGGTGCAGTCTTTGCAAATGCAGCTCGACACCGAGGGTCGGGGCGATAAGGTTCACATCATCGGTTCGGACGGCTACGAGATTA
>JAEZWL010000021.1 GCA_023420245.1 Bacillota bacterium
GGAGAGATGCAACAGAATGGATAACAGACCAATCGGCGTATTTGACTCCGGCCTGGGCGGCCTGACCGCCGTAAAAGAGCTGATCAATATTATGCCCCATGAAAATATCGTTTATTTCGGAGATACAGGGCGTGTTCCCTACGGCTCGCGAAGCCGCGATACCATTACCAAATACGCGCGGCAGGACGTCGCGTTTCTAAAATCGAAGGACGTGAAAATGATCGTAATCGCCTGCGGATCGGTAAGCTCTGTGGCAGGCAATATCGGGGAGCACATCGGCATTCCTTACACCGGCGTACTGGGGCCAACCGTTGCGGCCGCTGTCAGAGCTACCGCAAACAAACGAATCGGCGTCATCGGCACTACCGCGACCATCCGAAGCGGCTCCTATCGGCGTGCGCTTGCCGCCGCCGACCCCGGGATTACAGTGTTTGAGCAGGACTGTCCGCTTTTTGTTCCGTTGGTGGAAAACGGCTTTATTGCCGACAACGAAGAGGTAACCCGTCTTGTGGCGGAGCGCTATCTGGCTTCGATGCGCGGCGAGGGAATCGACACGCTGATTCTCGGCTGCACGCACTACCCGATTATTCAGCGTATCATCTCCGATGTAATCGGGCGCGGCGTTACGCTGATTGACAGCGGACGGGAAACCGCCCTTTACTGCGCCGGTCATTTGAAGGAAACGGAGCTGGTCAACAACCGTACGGACGACGGAGACTGCTCGTTCTTCGTCAGCGACCAGACCGAAGGCTTTTCGCAGATTGCAGAAATTTTTCTCGGGCGCGACGTAAAAAGCGACGTGAGCCACGTGGATATAAATCAATACTGAGCTTTGATTGGATAAGGAGCAGATTAAATGCAGGAAAATTACCTGATTTCGATAAAAGGGCGCCAGCAGGTGGATGACGAAACCGGCGAGGTGGAAATGACTACCCTGGGTTCTTACGTAAAAAAAGGAAACAGCCGTTACATCGTATATAAGGAATACGATTCTCAAAACAACAGTGCGCCGAAAACCTCGGTCTTAAAGGTAGACGGCAGCTCCAAGGTCACCTTGATGCGCGGCGGGGCTGCCAGCACACGGTTGATTCTGGAGAGCGGCAAACGCCACCTCTGCTCCTACGACACCGGCTACGGACACATGATGATCGGCGTTTTTACCAGCAAGGTAAAATCCGAGCTGGATGATCTGGGCGGACAGCTGGAGGTAAACTATACCTTGGATATCAATTCCAATTTATCGAGCATGAACGAGATACACATTACCGTCAAGGAGGCAAACAACAAAGATGTCAAAACTAGTGTTTCAAGCAACCAGTGAATTAAGAACCGCAATCACCGACGCATTCCGCCTTGCAATTGAGCAAGGGGAGCTTACCGAAGCGGAGATTCCCGAATTTTCCATCGAGGTTCCGGGCGATCGCTCCCACGGCGACTGGGCCACGAATGCGGCGATGGTTTCCGCCAAAGCGTTTCGTCAGGCTCCGCGCAAAATCGCGCAGGCACTCACCGACCGGCTCAGCTTGAAAGAAACTTTTTTTGACCGCTTTGAAATTGCAGGTCCCGGGTTTATCAACTTCTTTCTGAGCGAGCGTTTTTATGTTGAGGTTCTGAAGGATATTATAAAAAGCGGCGCGCAGTACGGCCGCAGCGATTACGGAAAACAGAAGAAGATCATGGTGGAATTTGTTTCGGCAAACCCCACCGGACCAATGCACATGGGCAACGCGCGCGGCGGCGCGCTGGGCGACTGCCTGGCTTCGGTGCTTGACGCCGCCGGATACGACGTCTGGCGGGAGTTTTACGTAAACGACGCGGGCAACCAGATTGAGAAATTCGCCTGTTCGCTGGAAGCGCGCTATCTGCAAATATTCAAGGGCGAGGGCGCTGTGGAATTTCCGGAGGACGGCTACCACGGAGACGATATCAAGCAAAGAGCCGCTGAGTTCGCGGAGCTGAACGGCGACAGCTATGTGAACGCGGAATCCGCCATCCGGCAGAAGGCTATGGTCGGTTTTGCCCTGCCGAAAAACATTGAAAAAATGAAAAATGACCTAAAAAAGTATCGCATCGAATATGATCAGTGGTTTCTGGAAAGTCTTCTTCACAATGATGGAGAGCTGGAGGAAACCGTTCAGATACTGAAGGATAAAGGTCTTACCTATGAGAAGGACGGAGCCTTATGGTACAAGGCGACCGAATTCGGAGCGGAAAAGGATGAGGTTCTGGTGCGCCAGAATGGCAACCCAACCTACTTTACCGCTGATATCGCTTATCACCGCAACAAATTTGAAAAGCGCGGCTTTGACCGCTGCATTGACGTCTGGGGCGCTGATCACCACGGGCATGTAGCCAGAATGAAGGGCGCGATGAACGCCGTCGGACTGGATGGCGATAAGCTGGACGTCGTGCTGATTCAGCTGGTTCGCCTCGTAAAAGCCGGCGAAGTTGTCCGCATGAGCAAACGTACCGGCAAGGCAATCCAGCTTGCCGACCTGCTGGACGACGTCCCGGCAGACGCGGCAAGATTTTATTTTAATATGCGCGAGGCCAACTCCCAGATGGATTTTGATCTGGATCTGGCGGTACAGCAGGATTCTCAGAACCCTGTCTATTATGTGCAGTACGCAAGAGCGAGAATATGCAGCATTTTTAAAGCGCTCGAGGCAGAGGGCATCAAGCTGCGCGAATGTACGGACGAGGAGCTTGCCCTTTTGACCGCGCCGGAAGAAATCGAGCTGATCCGTCACCTTTCCGCCTTTACCGGCGAGATCATCGCTTCCGCGCAGGATTACGACCCGGCGAGAATCACCCGTTACGTAATTACCCTTGCTACGCTGTTCCATAAATTCTACAATACCTGCCGCGTAAAGGGTGAAGAGGAAGCCTTGGCTGCCGCCAGACTAAACCTCTGCTCGGCGGTATCTACCGTCATCTGCAACGTACTTTCCATGTTCAATATCTCCGCGCCGGAGAGTATGTAAAATCGTAAGCTGATTCCGATACGCGAGGAACGAGATAGGAGCAAAACAAATGAGCTTTCCTTTTCAACTGCCCCTGCTGCTGGACGGCGCGACGGCCACAAACCTGAGCGATTCCGGTATGCCGAGCGGCGTTTGTGTGGAAAAATGGATTTCGGAGCATCCCGGACCGCTGTTAAAGCTGCAACATGAATTTATAGAGGCCGGTTCCCAGGCGATTTACGCGCCCACCTTCGGGGCAAACCGCGCCTGCTTAAGCCAATACGGTCTGGAGGATGAGGTAACCGAGCTGAACCGCAGGCTGGTCGCGCTTTCACAAAGTATCGCGAAGCCCGCCGGCGTTCTGGTCGGCGGCGACCTTTGCCCTACCGGACTGTTTGTTCCTCCGTTGGGAAACTCGGATTTCGATGATATTTACGATATTTACCGGGAGCAGGTTCGCGCGCTGGATGACGCCGGCGTCGATTTTCTGGTCATAGAAACGCAGACCTCGCTCGCCGATATGCGCGCGGCGGTTCTGGCGGCCAGAACAACCAACCTTCCGGTTTTCGTCACAATGACTATCGACGAAAGCGGTCACACGCTTACCGGCGGCTCCCTGCTTCCTGCCGTAATCACATTACAGGCAATGGGTGTGGACGCAATCGGTCTGAACTGTTCTTTTGGCCCGCAGTCAATGCCGGAATGGATTAAAACCGTTGTGCCGCATTCTGCGGTGCCGATCATCGTAAAGCCAAACGCAGGGGTGCCGATGTGGAATGCCTCGGGGAGCGGATATCTCTGCCCCGAAGCCTTTGCGGAAGAAATGCGGTCACTGCTCCTTGCGGGCGCGAAAATCGCGGGCGGCTGCTGCGGCGCGACGCCGGAGCATATCAAAGCGCTCTCAAGGGTAATGAAGGACTTTCCGTTTTCTCCAGCCGCCGCAGAGCCGGACTGCGACGCGGCGGCAATCGAGCGGGAGGCCTTCTTCCTCGGCGACGATATTGTATTCAGCGAACCGATTGTCTGTACCAGCGGACTTGGCGACGATTTGATCGACCTCGACGACGAACGGGTCAACGCGGCGCTGATTGATATCAGCAGTGTGGATGACGCGATGCTTCTCTGCGAAAGCAGCTCGATGACCCGCCTTCCTATTGCGGTGCACTGCGACAACCTTACTGTGCTGGACGCCGCCCTGCGGTATTTTCAGGGCAGACTCATCATTGATTCGGACTGCATGATCGAAAAGGAACTGATTGAACCGCTCGCGGCAAAATACGGAGCGATTATATATTAATACAACCATTCGGCAACGAACGGGGACGCTTCTCAGTTGAGAAACGCCCCCGTTCGTTTTATGCATAAAAGATTCAGGTCTGCAAGGATTTCACCACTTCATCCGCAAGCTTCTGAATGCGGTCTTCCAGAATTTTGGGCGGCGCTTTGTCCTGCCCTGCGGTCATTTTGGTCACCATTTTCGCAACCAGCTTATCGATACCTTGCAGGCGGCTCAAATCCATCTCGCCGCCGAAGCATTCATAACCGATCGCACCCGCGAGCAGGTCTTTCGGAAAGTTCGCTACAAAAAGCTGCTGCGCGTTCTCCGCAAAACCACAGCAAATGAAATAAGCGGTTTTCTTTGCTTTAAGCGCGGTTATATTCCGTTCCAAAAACGTTTTTGTTTTTGGATGGAGCTGCCCCATTCGGATGGAGCCTCCAACCACAATAACATCATAATTACTGATGTCGGGTGTTTCCCTGCTCAAATCTGACAGAACAACGCCGGAAAGTCTTTGCCCGAGCAGTTTGGCACATTTCTCTGTCGTTCCGGATTTGCCCGCATAGGCGATTAAAATCTTCATCGCGCTCCCCCTGTTTCGTATATTATTCCCATGTTTTCCATATTTCCGGTTGGTAACCTATGGTTGCCTGCTTTCCGTTGCGTACGACCGGCGTTTTGAACAGCTTCGGGTTTTCAAGCAGCTTCGCTTCCTTGTCGCTTTCATAGGCCAGATATTTGAAAAGCACGGCATCCGGCGATTTTTCGTCGATCAACGCCTTCAAACCGCCGACTGCCGCCTTAACGGAACTGAATTCGCCCTTGCTCATCCCGTATTTGCTTACATCGATCATCTGATATTTAATTTTGCGTTCCTTAAAATAGCGCTCCGCTTTTTTGGTATCGAAGCACTTAGTCTTGCCGAAAATCTGAATATTCATGTTACTCTCCGATATAAGTAAATCTTTGACGGGTAGCTCCGTCGCACTCCACAGTTTCGTTCCACATGGAAGCCGGGCGCACCCAGATTCCGCGCTCCCCGTAAAGAGCCTGATAAACCACCATCGGCTCCAGAGTTTCGGAATGCTTTGCCAGATACAGCACTCGGTATTCGTTTCCTTTAAAATGGCGGTAACGCCCCGCTTTAATTTCTTCCATAATACTCTCCCTACCTGTTATTGCTGTTATGATTATATCATAAATTGATTGAAATCAGATATCAAATTTACCGTAATTTTATTTTTATCATCTATTGTGCCGCATTAAAAATAAGGATATCATAACGAAAAACGGAGGACTTATATGAATTCTACATTTCTTCACACTAATTTTAACGTGTTCGATCTGGACAAAAGCATCGCCTTTTACCAGCAGGCTCTGGGACTGAAGGAAGTCAGAAGGATTCGCCCGGAAGACGGTTCTTTTCTCATTGTCTTTCTGGGAGACGGCAGCAGCGAGGCTCTGCTGGAGCTGACCTGGCTTCGTGACCGCAAGGAGCCGTACAATCTGGGTGACAATGAAATCCATGTGGCGTTCCGGGTAGAGGACCGGCAAACGGCTTATGAGCTTCACAAGCGGATGGGATGTATCTGCTACGAAAATCACGATATGGACCTTTATTTTATCAATGACCCCGACGGCTACTGGATTGAAATACTAAAATAATTCCTTTCTGAAATTTGAATAAGCAAATATATAATATTGCATATTTCGCCTATCATCGTAAGGATTATCGTCTGAATTTGCAAGACAGCCGTGCTTAAGCTTCATTATTTTACCCGTTGCGGTTGACATTTAAAACTACATTATATATACTTAAAATAATTTAAAGCAAGGGCGCTGCAAAATGAAAAATTGGAGCGCCCGATTTTCATTTATGCACCTGAATTAAGAAGAGATTGCTTGAAAAATGATATATAGTCGATTGACTATACGATGGAGGGGAAACAATGAAAAGAAGGATCTCAGCAATTCTGTCAATGGCTCTGACGCTCGCCGTTGTAATGACTGCCTGCGGAAACGCGGGCTCAGGCTCTGCTTCATCCGCAGCGGCAAACACAAAAAAGCCCGTTTCAACCGATAAGTACTTAAATATATCGGTGGGTGAAGGCGAAAACCCGACGACATTTGACGTACAGAAAACCACCGAATACTATGCTGTTCCGCTGAATATTTTTGACCGTCTGGTCGAATGCCAGCTGGACGGAAAGGAAACGAAAATTGTCTCCGGTCTGGCAAAGACCTGGGATATCTCGAAGGACGGACTGGTATATACCTTTCACCTGAGCCAGGGCGTAAAATTCAGCAACGGCGAGGAATTGAAAGCCGATGACGTTGTATTTACCGTAAATCGCATGATGGACCCTGCCACAAAGGCGGATAACACCGACGTATTCAGCATGATCAAGGGCGCACAGGATGTTTATGACGGCAAAGCAAAGACGGTGGAGGGCGTAAAGGCAGTTGATGCTTACACCGTGCAGATTACGCTGGAAAAGGCATTTGCCCCGTTCCTCGCGAACTTAGCCGTTCCGGGCGCTTCCATCTATAACCGCAAGGCCACCGAAGCCGCGGGAGACAAATTCGGCATCGACCCGGCTTCTACCGTGGGCACCGGTCCGTTCATCCCAAAAACGTGGAAACTGACCAGCGAAATCATTATGGAGAAAAATGCGAACTATTTCAAGGGAGCGCCGAAGCTCGAGGGCGTTCGCTTTAAGATCGTCACCGACCCGAACACCGCGAAAATGATGTTTGAAAACGGCGAGCTTGACGTTTTCGACGCGGTCGACAACGCGCAGTCGCAGATTCCCTACTTCAAGCAGAGTGAGAAATGGAAGAACAATATTGTCAGCGGTCCGAAAGCCGGTATCTTCTACTATGCGTTTAACGAATCTGTGAAGCCGCTGGATAACCCGAAGGTACGTAAAGCCATACAGATGGCAATTGACCGCAAGAGCATCGTGGAGCAGCTGTATTACGGTGAGGGTGTAATCGCAAACACCATCGTTCCAACCGGTATTTTAGGCTACAACAAGGACGCGCAGGAAATCAAGTACGATGTGAACGCGGCAAAGCAGCTTCTGGCGGACGCGGGATATCCGAACGGATTCGACCTTGAAATCTTTCAGTCAAATTCCAGCACCGATTCCCTGCAGTGCAATCAGGTGGTTCAGTCTATGCTCGGTCAGATCGGCGTCAAGGTAAAGATCACCCAGCTGGACGACGCAACCTATCTTGCAAAGCGCAAGGACGGCGGTCTTACTATGTACCGCAGCGAATGGTCCGCGGACTACAACGATCCGGATAACTTCCTTTACACGTTCTTCTCCGCGAAGAACGCGAA
>JAEZWL010000037.1 GCA_023420245.1 Bacillota bacterium
AAATCATCTGCTTCAACAGCATCAGAGTCTGCTTTGAATGCGGTGTCACCGACTTTAAAGTCATTTGTAATCTTCAAAATCGGATTACCGGAAACGCCTTCAATGATGTAGAGCTTGCCGGCAAGAACCTTCAATGTGCCAGAGCCGCTTACATATTCCGCTGTAATATCACTGTCGAAAGAAACCTTGCTGCCATCGGCAACGTCAACCGTATCAACCTTAGCGGAGCCGGTGAAAACAACGTCATCGTCTTCGTTGGTTGTTTCGATCGTAGCCTTGGCTGCATTAACAGGGGAAGATACCTTGCCCTGGAAATCATCAAAGGAAAGAACCGTATTGTCGCGATAATCAAAATCAATCTTACCGGAGGTAACATTGTCACCCTTGAGGATTAATTTTGCGCTGTCGCTCTTCGCTTTGTAGGATTTGAAGGAAACCTTGGAGCTGCTGGAATCAATGGTGGTATCCGCGCCGCAGGTAATCGCGCCGACAGAAGTGGTGACTTCGTCATCATTTCCGTTAACATCAATATTTGACCCGGATTTAATGTCGCCTGTTGTGCCGCTGTTTACGACTACCGCTCCGGATGCATCGATGCTGCCCACCGATCCGCCGTCTACCTTTACGGTTCCGCCGTTATCGGTTGTGATGTTGCCAACTTTTGCATTGTCAACAGTCACATTTCCGGAATCAAGATCGATTGCGGACACACTGCCTGCCTTAACATCAATTGAACCCAGATTACCGGTAATTTTGCCTACGGAAGAAGACTTATCATCAACCGTAACAACACCGGAACCAACCGCAAAGTTGATGTCATAACCCGTTACGTCGATGCGGGTTGTGTTCTGGGAACTGTTGGAGCCATTGTACAGGTATGTATTCTTATCCTTGCCGATATTCAGGAACTGCTTTGCAAGTACCTTATTGGCAACCTTGGCTTTTGCAGTTACTTTATCTTTTGAAACATTCTGTGCAAGGGCGGCGTTCATATCTACACCGGAAGATGTATGAGAAGCCGTAAAGGAGATATTCCCTACTTTAACATCCTTGGTTACATAAGCCGCGATTTTACCAGCCTGCGAGCCATCTTTCACAAGCTTAAGCTTGTCGACGTTGCCGGATGCGCTAATCGTAAAGCCAGCCGCATTCTTCACTGCCGAGGTATCGCTGCTGAGCGCAACACTCTGATAAACATAGGAAGCCGCCGCATCGGTTGCGGAAGGCACCGCGTAGTATACGCCGATTTCATGCTTATCAACAACGTCTGCAATCCCGTCAACAGTAGCGATGCTATCGGACTTCTGTGCAAAGTCATCAATCGCTTTGATTGACTTACCTACACGGTTCGCTGCTGTGAATGTGCCTGTGATATCGCCAGTCGAATAAGCTTTACCGACGATTACCGTACCGTAATCCAAAACACTAACGGTAACGTTTGTTCTTGCCTTAACAATAACTTCATCGCCGTCGTTGTTCGTGTAAGTACCTTTGTAAAGAATAGAGAGAACCTCGCTGCCGTCTTCCGACCCACTTTTCAGTGTCAGCCAGGTGTCTTTTTCTTCATCAATGGAGTTGCCCTCTTCTGTGCCCCATTTTAACAGCTTGTCTCCGGAAACATGAGAAACATCGATGATTCCTTTTACAGATACATCCTGATGATCTGTTGTGTCCATCGTTACACCGGTTTTCGATTGCGTATTAATCCATGCTGTTAAATCAACACGAGTTTGATTAACCTGAGAATCTTTTGTGCCGCCGTTAACCATGTACAGAACCTTTGCATCGTCTTCTTTCAGATCAACGGAACCGCTGACGGTCTTTGTAGCCGCAAAAGCGAAGTTTGTCGAAAAGCTTGTTGCTACCAGTGCCAAAGAAAGCACCAGAGAAACAACTCTTCCTGTAGTTTTTCTCATCCTAATTGTCCTCCTTAATTAAAGTGAGCACAAGTGAAATGACTATTTTTTGATTTTTTCCCTTTTATCCGTAAAATGGAAATTTTATGTATTTGATACGTGCTATGAGAATTTTAAACATCTTTGCCGCAGTGAAACCGCGATATAAAATAAGTCGCGTTCAACCACCAAGGGCAAACATCGTCTATTCTGTGATCAAACAAACTCCCCTCCCGATAAAAGCTTCAAGCAATGATTTCTTGCGTCTCATGGGCCGGCATATCGCCCTGCTGTTTGGCTGCCGGCAATACCAGTTTTTGCTGTAATTAGCCGTCAAGTTCCATTACTACAAATTTTTATCAAAAAAAATCTTCAAATAATTCCACCTCGTGCTGTGCAATAGTATACCTAATTTCTGTCTGTATTGTCAATTATATACTAGAATTACCATTAATTACTATACAAAATTACCATAAAACGGAAATCCTGTCTTGTATTTCATTAAAGTTTCCGCTTCTTACAATATTAATCAATCTATGATAAAGGATAACCCAGTAATAGAAAATTGGCGAATACCAATTTTTAGTTAACAAAAACCGTTAATTGAGTCAAAATTGGCAATTTTCAAGACGGTATATAATACTTATAGTATGATTTATAAATTAACATACAAATGGTATATACTATTACTTCTTTTCTCCGTCTCTCAGCGCATCTTCCGCAATAATTCCCGTCTAAAAGGGAGCTGCTGCAAAGTAGCCTCTACAAAAAATGCGCCTTGAGTGGGCTTCAATCAGCCGTTTCAAGGCGCATTTTCTTATTTTACAGGATGTTTCTCTGTGCAAGCTGCTCCTGCAACATCATTTTGCAACAAGCCTCTCAGTTTGCAGACAAGCCGGCAGACTGACGACAAAGCGTGGCGTTTAAACCACATAGAGAATCTTCGAAGGACCGAAACGCGCTTCGATTTCTTTTCTCAAGAAATCCTCCCCTTCCGCGCGCAGGGGTGCTTGATAACAATACTTTCCCCGACCTCTTCCCGTCATTTGTTCTCTGTGATACAGTTCGACCGCGTTGGGAAACGCCTCCTGGTTGATTGCTCTCTGGACAAAGCTGTAGGTCATAAAGATCACTTCCATTACCATTTGCGCCTTAACAACAGGTGACAAACGGTCTGCCAGAATATCCAACAGCTCAAGATACAGCGGTTTCCAATTTTCCAGCAGGATAATCGGGGCAAGGAGCAGACCTACGCGGTAACCTGCCTCACCCAGCTTGTTGATCGCGGTAATCCTGCTTTCCAGCGGAGAGGTTCCGAACTCTACCTTGCTGATAATTTCCTGCGGGTTTACGCTCATACGGACGATCACTCTTCCCCTATGATTCAGCGTAAGCAAAGGGTCCACCTGCTCAAATTTGGTGGGAAATGTGAGGAAGCCCTTTTCGTGCTCGGCAAAATTTTCAATTGTCCACGGAAGATTACCGGTTATGGTATTTTCCAGAATCAGGTCGCTGTTGCTGCCGATTTCGAAGGTCAGGTCACGGTCAGATTTGGCGGCGGTTTTCACCAGCTTCTGCATCATCTCCTCCCGGTTCACAAAAAGGCGCAGATAGGAGCATTTATTGTAATTGCAAACAAGATAGCAGTACATGCACATCGCCGTACAGCCGGAAGAGGTATAGGGAACCAGAAAGTCGGATACCTTATGATTCGGCACATATTGGTGCGTTTTGCGTACACCGACAATTAAAAGCCGCTTCAATTTCGGGAAGCTGCTGTTCGGGCTGGACTGAAGCTCCGGTATCCGGTTATGGCTCTCGATTGGAATCCAGGGCACATTCGGGTATTGTGCGTGCAGCTGCTCCCCTAAGGGATAATCCAAGGCACCCGGTTCATAAAAAACTTGCTCGGGGAACAAAATCACCGTCTCCTTCCGTCTGTTAACAGAATAATAGTATGCTGCCGGCTCACTGCAATTATACCGCCGCAAGCTTCCTCACACAGGGCTCTTGCAAAATGAATTTGTATGGAATTGACTATATCGTCAATTCCATAACCACAAAAGAAAATGCGCCTTGAAGCGGCTTCAAAAGCCCACGCAAGACGCATTCTTTGTGCACTATTTTTCGGCAAGGCTATTTTGCAACAGCCCCCTGATATGATTGATATTATGCGCCAAGCTCAGCCTGTTCGAACTGGCTGTTATAAAGATTGGCATAGAAGCCGTTCTTTTGAATCAGCGCTTCGTGGTTCCCCATCTCCACAATATCTCCGTCGCGCATAACGAGAATCATGTCGGCGTCGCGGATGGTAGACAGACGGTGTGCAATGACAAAGCTGGTGCGACCCTTCATGAGATTCTCCATTGCCTTCTGAATCAGGATTTCCGTACGGGTATCGACGCTGCTGGTCGCCTCGTCGAGAATCAAAATCTGCGGGTCGGCAAGAATTGCGCGCGCAATGGTCAGAAGCTGTTTTTGTCCCTGAGAGATATTGCTTGCTTCCTCATTCAATATCATATTGTAGCCGTCCGGCAGAGTTCGTACAAAATGGTGCACCTGCGCCGCTTTTGCCGCCGCGACCACCTCTTCGTCGGTTGCGTTCAGCTTGCCGTAGCGGATATTATCCTTTATGCTTGCGTTGTAAAGCCAGGTATCCTGCAGAACCATTCCAAAGAGGGAACGCAGGTCGTTCCGCGCGAAGTCGCGGATATCGTAGCCGTCTACTAATATCGCGCCGTCGGTCACGTCGTAGAAACGCATCAGCAGCTTCACCATCGTGGTTTTTCCAGCGCCGGTAGGACCTACAATGGCAACCCGCTGCCCCGGCTGAATGCTTGCATTAAAATTCTTGATAATGGCTTTATCCGGATGATAGCCGAAATGAACATGGGCAAACTGAACGCTGCCCTCAATGTGAACGTTCAGATCGGTATCCGGCTGCTCCGTCGTATTGACGCGGATGGGAGCCTTGCTCTGAGGGATTTCCTCCGGCTGCTCTAAAAATTCAAACACCCGCTCCGCCGCTGCCGCAGTCTGCTGTAGAATATTGGAGATGTTCGCCACCTGCGTAATTGGCTGAGTAAACTGGCGGACATACTGGATAAACGCTTGAATATCACCGACAGACAATCTTCCGTTCGCCGCCAGATAACCGCCGAGAATGCTGATGAGAACGTAGCCGAGATTACTGATAAAGTTCATCATCGGCATCATCAGACCGGATAAAAACTGGCTCTTCCACGCGGAGGAATACAGCTTGCCGTTAAACTGATCAAAGGTTTTATTGGATTCTTCTTCCCCGTTGAATGCTTTAACCACAACATGGCTGGAGTACATTTCCTCAATATGACCGTTGACATGCCCCAGATATTCCTGCTGCGATTTAAAATGCTTTTGGGATTTTTTTACGATCAGCATAATTATTCCGCCGGAAAGAGGCACGATACAGAGAGCGACGAAGGTCATCTGCCAGCTGATGGTAAACATCATGATGATAATCCCCACCAAGGTAGTAACAGAGGTGATAATCTGAATCAGGCTCTGGTTCATGCTTTGGCTGATCGCATCCACGTCGTTCGTGATGTGGGACAGCACCTCGCCGTTTGTGGTCGTATCATAATACTGAAAGGGAAGCCTCTGGATTTTCGCGGCAATATCCCGGCGGAGCTGATAGGTAACCTTCATGGATACACCGGTCATAATATAGCCCTGAACCCATGAAAACATGACGCTGACAAGGTACAGCCCGGTAAGCCACAGAATTGTCGTGCCGATTGAAGTAAAGTCAATGTTCTCTCCCGTTCCGGAAATCTGACCCATTACTCCCGCGAAAAGCGTATTGGTAGCCTGCCCGAGAATCTTCGGGCCGACGATACTGAACACCGTAGAAATGATTGCAAAAATAATAACGATAGCGATTGATATTTTATATGCACCTAAATACTGCAATAATTTACGGGAGGTTCCTTTAAAGTCTTTTGCTTTCTCACCCGGCATCATTGCCCCGGGTCCATGACCCATGGGACCGCGCCTGCGCATGGGCTCCGCTTGTTTTTCACTCATGCCAATTCCTCCTTTGAAAGCTGTGACGAA
>JAEZWL010000079.1 GCA_023420245.1 Bacillota bacterium
TTGTTTGACATGCTGCTCGGCATGCTGCCCATGTTATTCGACTTACTGCTTGGCATGCTGCCCATGTTTTTTGATATTCTGCTTGGCATGCTGCCCATGTTATTCGACATACTGCTCGGCATGCTCCCCATATTGTTTGACATACTGCTCGGCATGCTGCCCATGTTGTTTGATATGCTGCTTGGCATGCTGCCCATGTTATTTGACATACTGCTCGGCATGCTGCCCATATTATTTGATATGCTGCTTGGCATTCTGCCCATATTGTTTGACATACTGCTCGGCATGCTGTTCATATTATTCGACATGCTGCTCGGCATACTGCCCATGTTGTTTGATATGCTGCTGGGCATGCTCCCCATGTTATTAGACATGCTGCTTGGCATGTTGCCCATGTTATTCGACATGCTGCTTGGCATGCTCCCCATGTTGTTTGATATGCTGCTTGGCATACTGCCCATGTTGTTTGATATGCTGCTGGGCATGCTACCCATGCTGTTTGACATGCTGCTTGGCATGCTACCCATATTATTCGACATGCTGCTTGGCATGCTGCCCATGTTGTTTGATATGCTGCTTGGCATACTGCCCATATTATTTGACATGCTGTTCGGCATATTATTCGGCAAAAAACTTACCATACTGTTTGCAACACTGACAGGCATATTACCCACCGCATTGTTCGATATACTTCTTGGTATACTTCCCAAATTGTTTGACACGCTGCCGGGCATACTTCCTGTATTTGGCATACTGCCCATATTATTCATCATGCTATTTATCATTAAATCAGCCATTATTTATCTCCTTTCTTAGATTTACATGCTATATTATGCGATGTATTATTTCACTGTGTTATTGGAATCCTAATTTAAAAAGCGATTCTAATATTTATTAAAAGATTAAGAATAAAAAATATTTAAAAATAGGTAAATCGAGGAAACATCCATGGGACAAACTGATACGGATATTTACACAGCAAAAGAGAAAGATAAAAAGGGCCATAGTATGTAATTATGGTTTTAATTATTCCAGGAAAGGAGCAAATAATCATGACGCATCAAGGCCACATGACTCACGAAGCTGACCGCCCTGAAGAAGAGCATTCCGCAATGACCGTATTTTTCCGCTGGGTCGGACGATTGGTTATTATGGCGGTTATTTTAGCGATCGTATCATTCTTAACTCCGGGTTTTAATATTAACGGATTATGGTCCTTTATAATTGCCGCGGTTGTTATCAGCCTGTTGGATTTTTTAGTGGAAGCCGTTATGAAAGTAGATGCTTCCCCATTTGGCAAGGGGCTGAAAGGGTTCCTGATATCTGCCGTTATCCTGTATTTAACCCAGTTCCTGGTTCCGAATATGAGTGTCTCTATCATTGGAGCGCTGATCGGCGCTTTGGCAATTGGATTGCTGGATGCTATTTTCCCAAGCAGGGTAATGTAATTTTTCATTGCGGAAGCTTGTGCGATTTTTTTGCACAAGCTTCTTTTTTTAAGCAAAATTATAAATTAGCGCAAATCCTGTAAAAGATTTGCGCCTTCTCATTTAATCCGTCTTTGCTGTAAATGGTAACCTGCTTTTATGCCCTCTCCCATATTTTTGTTTACACGGGAAGCAGAGCAGACTATAATAAAAATAATAAAAGCATTTATAAAGGTGATTGTAAAAAAGCTCAGGAGGTTCCTATGCAGAGATATACAATTAAGGAAATTGCGAAGATGGCAGGCGTATCTCCGTCCGCTGTTTCCATCGTCTTAAACAACCGGAAGGGTGTGGGTGAAGAAACCAGAAAAAAAGTGGAAGAAATTGTGAGCCAAATGAATTATGTTCCCAACCCAAATTCCAGAAGACTGATATCCAACCGTTCCGGCAATATCGCAATATTGTTAAAAAAGGATACCACTCTGCTGGAATTTTTTTTCTATTCCGACCTCAATCGATTTGTTTTGCACGAATGCGAAGCAAACGGATATAACGTAATCTTTTCTTCCTACACCGTGAAAAATGATAAAGTCACTTTACCGAATATAATCTGCTCTTACGATGTTGACGGCGCAATTTTTTACGATGATATTGAAGACGAGGTCGCCGCCAGTATGCGGAAATACAACATTCCCTTTATCGTTGCCGATGATCACGCCAATAACGACAGAATTCCAGCCATTCATTTTGATTACTGCAAAGCAGCCGCCCAGGCAACAGACTACCTGATTTCACTAGGGCATACCCAAACGGCATATATCGGGAACCCTGCCGAGACACCATTCGGAGCGCAAACTCTTGCAGGCTTTAAGGATTCCGTTGAATCAAACCATATTAATATTCCCTTGAGCTGGGTTCAGTTTACCTGCGGCAATGAAAACTCCATTCTTCAATGTATTGATAAAATTTTATCCTTCGGAACGCCGACTGCTCTGCTTTGCAGCACCGATATGTATGCAATAGACGCTCTAAAAATTTTGAAGGCGAAGGGCTTTCGGATTCCTGGGGACATTTCTGTTATCGGCATTGACGACATCATGCTTTCCTCCTATATCGAACCTGCCCTGACCACCGTGAAGGTAGATCGGGCAAGGATGGGTGTGGCAACAGTTCATGCCCTTATCAAAAAAATCAATGGAGAAATGGAAGCTAAATTAGATTTTCCTGCCGGTGAACTGATGGTCCGTGAAAGCACAAGAAGCCTGCTGTAAACAGAATACTCGAATTTATTATTTATAAATATAACCTAAAACGCGTAGAAATTTTACAATCTGTAAAATCTCTACGCGTTTATTCTGTTTGTATTCTAATTTCTACAGTGATTTTGCCGCCTGGCGGATGTCCGCAATATACCGTTCGATTTGTATCTCGTTCCAGTCCGGATTGACGGAAATCAGCACGGACCGTTTCAATAACGCCAGAGTATCAGGGCACATATCCTTGGCATAATAGGCATGCCTGCCCTGGTTTCGGGACATTAAGAACGGATTCATTGCCGGAGTATGTCCAAAGCGTTTTTCCAGAATTGGCGTCCAGTTACTGAAAACATGCTTGTTGCTGTCAATTGGCAGCAATCGGTTATACTCGTTTGATTTACAATTCGCTGTAAATTTTCTTGCCGTTTCCTCGTTATCAAATAGCAGCCCGATATGAGTTCCACAGTCTCCCTCGATATCATTTGAGCGGATAAACTGAATACTGTCGGCAATTCCTTCCATGACAGTCTTTTTCACTCTCCTTAGATCATTTAGAATTGTATCTAATTTTTTCAGCTGCTCCCTGAGAATCGCGCCCGAAATTTCATTGGAGCGGAATTGAGAGCCAAGGAAAATCGGAAATTCCAGCCCCTGGGCAAATGGCCGAAATTCACTCCCGCCGTCGTGATAAACAAGCGCTCTCTGGTAAAGGTTTTTACTGTTGGTAATAACCGCTCCGCCTTCGCCGGCGGTAATAATCTTATAGTAATTAAAGCTGAAGGCTCCCATTTCACCAATCGATCCCAGTCTTTTCCCCTTGTAGCTTCCACCGTCCGCCTGGCAGGCATCCTCCAGAACCCGAAGGTCATGTTTTTTTGCAATTTCCATGATTCTATCCATGTCACAGGGGAATCCGTCAAGGTGAACAGGAATAATTCCCTTGGTATACGGCGTTATTTTTTTTTCGATATCCACGGGGTCAATTGTCAGGCTGGAATCCACTTCCGCGATAACCGGAATCGCGCCCACCGCCAGCACCGCAGTAGCGGTTGCCATAAATGTATAGCCCGGTACAATTACCTCGTCTCCCGGGCCGATTTCAAGAGCGGCTAGCGCACAAATCAGGGCGGCGGTTCCACTGGTCACACAAAGCGCGTGCTGTGTTCCTGTTTTTTGAGCAAGCTCCTCTTCGAAATGGTCAACCTCCCTCGCCGCCGTGTTGATACGGAAAAGGTCAGTGCTTCTGATTACCCTTGCTGCCGCTTCCATTTCTTCTTTACCAATTCTGTACATAATAAATCCTCCTTTAATTATTAAATGCTTTTAGTAAACTGCATACCTATTCTCAAACTTCTTAATCATACTTACGGAAAAATTCCTCTTAGCCGTTTTGCCACCACAATACGCTCGATTGCAAGCATATAGGCTCCCATACGTAGCGTAGTATCCTTACTTTCCGCTTTATCCCAAACCTCATTAAATGCACGAATGATAATACCGAGCTTTTCCGCCGCCTGTTCCATCACCTCCAACATGTTTTCATACGGATTGTACTTATCTGCCATAAAACCACTCCCCTCTCATCCATTCTCCAAATTGAAGTAATTCTCGTTGATGCCAATTGGAAACAAGTCTGGCCGAACAATTTTTGACTTAAGTAGGTATTCGTGCCCTTTAACGCCAGACTCCTGAAAACCGTTCATGATCTCCAAAATATGAAGCGCCATCTCTCCATTAGCCCGGTTCTTTCTTCCGCCCCTCATTGCTTGCGCCATTTCCGCCAATCCAAGACCCCTGTAGTTTTGCGTGAAGCCAAATACCAACGGCGCCTCAGTGAATTCCTCCGTGCCCGCTCTTCTGATTTTCACCGGTCCGGAGAAGAAATTTGGATCGGGAACCAATAGCGTTCCCTGACTACCGTAAATCTCTAAATAAGGCAGTGTAGAGCCTTGAATATCAAAGCTGGCGATAAGATTTCCAATTGCTCCGTTTTCAAACTCCATCAGCCCTGAAACATAGGTAGGCTCTTCTACTCTTATTTTCTGCCCAAACCTGGGTTGGCTCGTTATCGTACGCTCCGGATATGTAATTCTGGAAAATGAAGCAACTTTTTTTACGCCTCCCAACAGAGAAACCATTGCGGTAAGATAATACGGCCCCATATCGAACATAGGCCCGGCGCCTTGATTGTAGAGAAATTCCGGATCCGGGTGCCAGCTTTCCGGTCCCGCGCTCATCATAAACGCGTTTACTGCGACTGGTTTTCCAATCCAGCCGTCATCCAGCAGCTTGCGACATGTCTGAAGTGCTCCTCCTAAAAAAGTATCCGGCGCACATCCGACCATTAGACCCTTCTTTTTTGCGAGATTGAGAATCCTGCTCGCTTCCGAAACACTGGACGCCAGAGGCTTTTCGCTGTACACATGTTTTCCCGAAGCCAACGCTTTCAAATTGATTTCCCCATGAACCGCCGGCACCGTGAGATTGAGGACTATATCAATATTCGGGTCTGCGAGAATTTCTTCCACAGTACAGGCTTTGGCAATTCCATACTCATCTGCTCTTGCTTGTGCATGAGCGAGGGTTTTTGCCGCACACGCGGTAACCTCAAGCGTCTGAAACCGCTCCTTAAAGTTTTTTAAATAAATTGCGCTTATGTCCCCGCATCCGATAACTCCCACACGAAGCTTACTCATCGCATCAACTCCCTTTCTAATTACTAAAAGCTTTTAGTAATTAGATTATAGGAATGTTCCTCCTTTTTGTCAATGCTTTTTATAATAATTTATGGTATAGCGATTAACTTTATAAACGGCTAAGTACTTGCGCGTATATTTTTCGTGTTTCAAGGCGGACAACGAAGCCAGGCTGACGCCTGGCGAGCAACGCAGCGGCACGGAAAACAGACCGCAAAGACTGGGTGGGTTTAGGGTTAATTGCTATAATAGAAAAGGAGCAAGGCTAGTCGTCCCTTGTTTTGACACTAACTCCTTTTTATGCTATGATCCTCATGGATAAAATGGAAAAGAAGGCTGTTTATGATAGAAAAAGTAATTGAAATCGTACGGAAAAGCAGTTACATGCTGAAAAATCGGGATTTCACGGTACAATGCAAGGAGACTGCTTCAAACAATGTGACCAACGTGGATGAATCCGTACAGTTCTTTTTAAAGGAGCATCTGCTGCCTCTGGTTGAGAACTGCGGCTTTGTCGGTGAAGAAAGCGACAAACAGGACTACGAGAAACCGAATCTTTGGATTGTTGATCCCATTGACGGAACCGCGAATTTTATTCGGGACATCGGATTCAGTGCAATATCTGTCGCGCTGGTAACGAACGGAGAACCTGTTCTGGGCGTGGTTTACCATGTTTACCGGGATGAAATGTTTTACGCCGAGAAGGGGCGGGGCGCCTATTTAAACGGAAAACAAATCTTCGTTTCAGACCGTGATTTGGAGCACTCCCTGTTCTGCACGGCAATGAGCCTGTATCAAAAGGAATTTGCAAAGCCTTGTCTCAATATCATTGAAAAAGCGTACCAGAAATGCGACGATATCCGGCGCATGGGCTCCGCCGCATTGGAGCTTGCCTTTCTGGCCGGCGGAAGGGTTGATCTGTATTTTGAAATGCGTCTGTTTCCATGGGATTTCGCTGCGGCAGAGGTGTTAATTCGGGAGGCAGGCGGCTATGTAGGCACCATCGGATTTGACCACACCGTATTCGACCGTCCTATCCCATTGATCTGCGCCAACACGAAGGAAAATTACGCTTATCTGCGGCGGCTGGTTTTGGATGAGATACCGGTCATACCGTATGAGGATTAACCGAAGAAAAAATCCTCACGATGATTCCAACAGAACATTTATAGTCACCCAATAGAAAGAGCACCGCTCAGAAGTAACTTGATATGCTTCCTTTATGAGAGACAGTGAAAAAACAAACACTGTTCATCATGAAGGGAGCATATCAAACTATCTGAAAGGTGCTCTCTTTGCCATATAAAAGCTCTAAGCTGTGTAGCGAATTCCAATATTCTCCGGCTGTGCCGGGGGAGTATTCTGAAAAGCCTTACCGGATAAAATTTGTGCGCGCAACCGGCTCATACTCCGGCTTTTTAATGTTATGCTGATTTCCAAGCTCAATACACCGTAACAGCCACGACATATTCCTGCCTAAGGTACGCATTGTCTGCAAGCCCTCCAGATCCTGTTCCACATCCTCCGCCCTGGAGCCATGAACCTGATTCCAGTACTGAGAAGCCACTACATGCATATTGCTCATTCCAAAGTAATGGTTAATCTGGTCAAACGCGGCGCTTGCCCCGCCCCGTCGGCAGCTTACTACGGAGGCTGCCAGCTTGTTTTCGTAACCGCTCCCAGCCACAAATACACGATCCAGCAGAGACTTCGTCTGACCTGACATCCCGGCATAATACACCGGGCTACCCACGATTAATGCATCCGCCTCTTTGACTTTTGCGATTACATCATTAACAATATCGTCACCAAAAACACATTTGCCTGTTTTCTTACAGTTGAAACAAGCGGTGCATCCGCGAATTGCATTTTTCCCAGTTTGAACCAGCTCGTAATCAATCCCGTTTCGGTCAAATTCCTTTGCCACTTCCATCAGAGCGGTATAGGTACAGCCCTTTTCATTCGGACTCCCGTTAATTAATAAAACTTTCATTTTCGTACCTCCTCTTGTAAACGGTAGTATAGCAAATCAAATGTTTCTTGTCAATGAATCGTCTTATATTGTGAAAGGCACGCACGTTGCTGTCTGTTTGTGTGATTCCCTTCTCCCTTTAAATCATCTTTCCGGCGACCGGCAGCTTATGAAGAACCGGATGCACCGCATGGCAGGAATTGAACGATGGTGACCAATCCTTTCCGGCAGTCAAGCCAAAATGCTTTGAAGAGGACCACGCCACATTTCCGGTTACATCGTATACAATACCATTCACCGCTACGTAAGACGGTTTTCCATCCTTTCCGTCATAATAAGCAAGCTCCTCAACAGTGAAAAAGCGCGAATCCGGAGAAGTATCCGAATTATCTGCCGTAATAGAATAAGATTCCAAGCTATTCACCAAATACAAATCATAAACTTTACATTTGATATGATTGAGAACACTCAGCCTCGCCTCATCACTGATAGCATTATAAAGAAGATTCAGGCAGGAGTCTATTTCGTTTATGATTTTATTACTCTCATCGCGTCGATTCATCCCTTTCCCCCTTTGCCGTGTTATAATATTTTTTATTATAATCCTGCGTGTTTTATGTATGGATTGCTCTCTTTTTCTAAGAAATTGTTAAATAGTAACCCCCCGGCACAGCCGGGGGGGGCTTTAATATGCGGGCAAAGCCCTGTTTTGCTGGCTACACCTCAAGGCGCGCGGGGCTTTCTCACCCCCTACCCCCTCCCTACCAAAGCCCTTCACGTTTCATGAAAACCGCCTATGTTGCTTTGAAAACACAACCAGAAGGATTGTAGGTAAGGTTCAGCTTTCATTTTTGCTCACCGCTAAAGCTTTTTTGAACTCCCGGCTATGCCGGGAGTTTTCGGATGACAATAGGATACGGCGGGAAGACCGGTTCGATCTTCCCGCCGCAGCGATTTCCTCAAGAACGCTTAATCTAACCCCAGTTCTCTGCGTTTTTTCATGATGTGTTCCTCGATATTGTTTGCCACTTCGACCGGGTCATCGCCAAGCGCAACCCTGCCGCCTGTCAGCGACTCTACATCCTGCGTCATCAGCTTGACCAGCTGCGGCGCTCCGGTGATAAAGGGCGTCGGCGACAGGTGCGTGTACGCGCCGTAGGCGACCGCAAAAATTCCGTCTATGGTCGCTTTTTGTTCCATCCATTCCGGAGCGGTGACCGCGATTGGCAGCTGCGGTATATCAACATCCAGAAAATCGGCGAGCGCGGTAACGAGCATTGAGATTCTTCCTGTATCGGTACAGGTTCCAAAGCTAAGAACAGGCGGTATTTTCAGCATTGAGCAGATTTCTTTCAGCCCTTCCCCTGCCTGTTCCGATGCGTTTGCATCGCACAAGCCCGCAACCTCCAGCGCATGGTTGCCGCAGCCGCAGCTGGCGACAAGAATATCCTTTTTGATTAGCTCTTTCACCAGATTTATGGTATTCCAGTCCTGGGGACCGTTCCGCAGCGTGGAACAGCTAGCCAGGGCAACTATCCCCTTGATTTTACCCGCTTTAATTACCTCTACCAAAGGATCCAGCTTATTGCCCAAGGCTCCGAGCACCGCCTCGGTGGAGAATCCGGAAATTGCTTTTTGAACGATTTGCGGAACATGACTTTTGATTTTGCCATGCCGCTTTTTAAAATTTTCTACGCCCAGTTCTATCAGGCGATCCGCCATTTTGTCCGCATTTTGCGGGTGATACGGCAGTAGCTCGCTCTGCCCCGGAACTCCGATAATCGTACTGACGCTTACCAGAGTAGCCTGATACTTCTCCGCATACTGATCAATGGCAGGCGGCGAGCAGTTTTCATCCATCGCCAGCACATCCACCGTACCGGTTGCAAGCAGCGGTTCGATTGTAAGCCAGTCTCCCATCAGCCCGACAAAGACATCGTCAACCTCAAACCGCTGCAAAAGCTCCTGCCCCGTTTCAATGGAACCAACAATATGAATCCCTTTCGCTCCCGCTTCTTTTGCGCGTTGCTGAACCTGCTCTGCTCTTGCCTTTTGTATGGTTGCGACACCGACCCAAGGCTGGTGCCCATTAAACACGATATTGATATACTCGCCGTCCATAATACCCAAATCCGTATTCACTTCATGCGGAGTTGGAGTACCGTACAAAATATCCTGTACCATTTCCAGACCGATTTGTGCATTATAGATGGTCGCGATACCAAGCCGCATTGCTTTTTTGGCAAGCGAGACATAATCCCCGTCCACATTAGTCAAACAGCTTGCAACACAGTTCTGCTCCTCATGAAGAACGCCGGAGGGATAGAGGTTTAATTTCCTCCAAACCTCCTTTCGCTTTTTCGGCGCGAATGCTTCCACCATAACATTGTTTTCGTTCGGACCCTTTGACATTTCGGAGTTCAGAATATCCGCCAATTCCATCGCCATCTGATTTTCACTTTGAGTGGTATCAATGCCGACTTTTCCACACATCCATTTTAGCTTTCGGGTATCCTTGACTTGAAAACATGTTTTCCCCTGTGCGGTTTCCTTCAGGGTTCGAAACGCTTCATAGGCATGATGACTGTATGTGCCGGCGCCCATAATGTTATGAAGCAGCAGCGTCCGCATTGCCATCGCGTCCGGTCCGATCCCGCAAACTCCCTTGAGCTGCCCGCCCTTTTCACTGATGCGGCACGGACCATCGGAACAAAGCTGACAGCTTAAGCCTTCCAGACAGA
>JAEZWL010000163.1 GCA_023420245.1 Bacillota bacterium
CAGGTTCAGCGTATTCAGGGTAGCCTCACGGATAATTTTGATCCCAGGAATAATACCATAAGCCTGTCAGACGATGTTTACGGGTCTTCCACCATAGCAGCTGTTGGAATCGCGGCACATGAAGCAGGTCACGCGATTCAAAACGCAAAGGGCTACTTCCCGAATAAAATCCGTTCTGCTTTAGTTCCGGTTACTAATTTTGGTTCCAGACTTGCTTTTCCGTTGGTAATCGTCGGACTCATTTTACCAGTTCAGTATAACATTGTTGTAATGATTGGGATTGTTCTCTATAGCCTGGCTGTTCTGTTTCAGCTTATCACGCTGCCGGTTGAGTTTAACGCAAGCTACCGCGCAATTCGGGTTCTCGATGAGTCGGGAATTCTGTATCCAGATGAGCTGGAAGGCGCGAAAACTGTACTGAGGGCCGCTGCGATGACCTATTTAGCCGCCAGCTTTTCTGCAATTATGACATTGCTGAGGCTTCTGGCAATCGCGGGCAGGAGAAGAGACTAATGAACAACGCAAGATCGGCAGCACTGGCAGCATTATTACATGTAGATGTAAATGAAGGATAATCCAATATTGTATTAGATAAAACCCTGCTCTCCTTTTCACTGGATCAGCGTGATAAAGCCTTGGCCTCCGCGATTTTTTACGGTGTATTGGAACGGCGTATTACGTTGGATTACAGGATTCAGCAATATTCCAACGTGGATATGAAAAAAATAGCTCCGGTAGTGCTTGAAATCCTTCGAATGGGAGTTTACCAGATTATATATCTGGAGAAAATACCAAAATCTGCTGCGGTGAACGAATCTGTACGCTTAGCAAAAGAAAACAAAGCTGTAAAGGCATCGGGCTTTATTAACGCAGTGCTGCGTACTTTGATCCGAAATATTGATCATCTAAATATGCCAAATCCAGAAAAAGAGCCAACCTTGTATTTAAGCGTTCGGTATTCTTGTCCGCCATGGTTAATCCGTCTTTGGCAGGAAGCGTATGGGGAAGAGTGTGCTATTAAGCTGCTGGAAAGTGCTTTTAACAAGCCTCCTATATTCGCAAGAGTGAATAATATTGTTATTTCCGAGGAAAAATTAATAGAGAGGTTAAATGTCGAAGGTGTAAAGGCAAATTCCATTACATGGTTGGAGAACGCAGTTGAATTGCAAAACACCGGAGCGATAGGTCAGTCTGACTCTTATAAAGAGGGACTTTTTCATATACAGGATCTTTCTTCTCAAATTTGCTGCGCTGTTTTAAGTCCGAGTGCCGGACAAAGGGTGATCGACGTATGCTCGGCTCCCGGAGGAAAAGCTTTTACATTGGCGGAGATCATGGGTAATCAAGGGGAGCTTCTTGCCTTTGATAAATATAAAGGCAAGGTTGGTTTGATCCAGCAGGGAGCAAAACGGTTGAATTTATCCATCGTCAAAGCCTCTGTACGGAATGCCGTAAGCGCTTCGCCATTGGATTTAGCGGACAGGGTACTCTGCGATGCCCCCTGTTCCGGACTGGGAATTATAAGAAGAAAACCTGAGATCCGGTATAAATTGCAGTCTGCTATTGACAGTTTGCCGGATTTGCAGTACCTTATTCTGTGTAAATCTTCGCAATTGGTAAAGAGTGGAGGAATTCTGGTTTACTCTACTTGTACTCTGAATCCGAAAGAAAATAATCAAGTGGCGACAAAGTTTCTTAATCACAACCACGAATTTGAGCCTTATGCAATAAAATTGCCTGAAACGCTGACTCGTGCCGTTGAAGAACCGGATTACCAGCTTACCCTGATGCCTCACGTTCATGGTACGGATGGATTTTTTGTCGCTGCCTTTCGCAAAAAGTAGGAGTGGATTGTTTGATCCTGAAGGATATAAAATCAATGACTCTGGAAGAAATAAAAGCCGATTTTACCGAAGACGGTCAACCGGCTTTTCGTGCTTTGCAGGTTTATAAATGGCTGCACAGAGGTGTTGTGAGCTTTGATGAAATGTCAGACCTGTCAAAGTCTTTTCGCCAGGAGCTTACCCAAAAATATTACATAGCGAACGCTGTGATAGTGAAAAAACAGGAATCCGAAATTGACGGAACGATTAAGTATTTATTTCGCCTGAATGATGGTGAGCATGTTGAGAGCGTATTAATGGATTATCATCATGGGCATACCATTTGTATTTCCACGCAGGTTGGCTGTAAAATGAACTGTGCATTTTGTGCAACCGGCAAAAGTGGGTTTTCCCGAAATCTGCTTCCGTCCGAAATTCTGGCGCAGATTCAAACAGCACAGCAGGATACAGGAATACGGATATCCAATATCGTACTTATGGGAATGGGTGAACCGCTGGATAATTATGAAAACGTTCTTCGTTTTTTAGAGCTGGTTACATCCGATGAAGGGTTGAATGTCGGAATGAGACATATTTCGCTTTCCACTTGCGGTATAGTAGATAAGATATATGATCTTGCCGAAAAAAAGCTTCAGCTTACCCTTTCGATTTCATTACACGCGCCAAATGATGAGATACGTTCAAAGACCATGCCGGTAAATCTTCGATGGGGAGTAGAAGAGCTCCTGAAAGCCTGCCGATATTATTCCAGACAAACAGGGCGGCGTATTTCCTTTGAATATGCGATGAATAGCGGCGTAAATGACAGTGACGAATGTGCAAGGGAGCTTGCGAACCGATTAAAGGGTACGCTCAGCCATGTGAATTTGATTCCGGTAAACAGTGTAAAAGGCACAGAATTTATCAAAAGTTCCATTGACCGACAGCAAAGCTTTTGTAAGATATTATCCGGAAAAGGAATTACAGCAACCGTACGCAGAACACTCGGTTCCGACATTGACGCTTCTTGCGGACAGTTAAAACGAAGGTATAAAGAGGAGGTGGCCAATATTGAAAGTATATAGTAAGAGTGATATTGGCCTGGTTAGAAGCACCAATCAGGACGCCTGCAGAAGCGGCATACTCTCAGACGGCTCTGCATGGGTTGTTGTATGCGACGGTATGGGCGGTGCAAACGGCGGCAATGTGGCAAGCAGTACGACCGTTGACAAAATATCGGAACAAATTTTAACTTCGGACCGTGAGGGCATGGAGAATAGTTCCATGAAGAATTTGTTGTTATCCTCTATTTATAATGCGAATCTAACGGTTCATGATATGGCCTCCGGTGACGCGGCGCTGAACGGGATGGGCACAACGGTTGTAGCCGTTCTGGTTTCTCAGGGTGTGGCTCATATCGCACACGCCGGAGACAGCAGGGCTTATCATATTACAGAACGGGAAATTATACAGCTTACCACAGATCATTCTATGGTGCAGGAAATGATTAAAAACGGTGATATTACGGAGCAGCAGGCTAAAATTCATCCTCAGAAAAACATTATAACACGTGCGGTAGGAGTAGACGCTTCCATTCAGATAGACTATTGTGAAAAGGACTTTCTTTCCGGTGATTTGCTGCTTATCTGTACAGACGGGCTAACCAATTACGTGGATGCCGAGATAATTTATCGGCTTTCGAAAGAGATGGATGCGAGTATGCTGACGGATAAATTAATAGCTTTGGCCAAAGACGGCGGAGGAGGAGATAATATCACAGTTGCCATTGTTGAAAATAACCGTTGATAGGAGTTGTTTTGCATGGATAAATATACAGGTAAAAGGCTTGACGCGCGTTATGAAATACATGAGTTAATCGGTGTTGGCGGTATGGCGTTAGTATATCGTGCCTACGATACCATCGATGACCGTACGGTTGCGATCAAAATACTGAAGGATGAATTTTTAGGGAACATTGAGTTTATCCGCAGGTTTAAAAATGAATCAAAAGCGATTGCGGTATTATCGCATCCCAATATCGTAAAGGTTTATGATGTTAGCTTTGGTGACCGAATCCAGTACATTGTTGAGGAATACATTGACGGCATTACACTAAAGGACTACCTTGATCAGCAGAAGGAAATCAAATGGAAGGAAGCCATCCATTTTACCGTTCAAATTCTGCGCGCTTTGCAGCATGCTCACGAAAAGGGAGTCGTGCACCGCGACATTAAACCGCAGAATATTATGCTTCTTCAGGATGGGACGATTAAAGTAACAGATTTTGGCATCGCCAGGTTTTCTCGCAGTGAAACACGCACGATGACGGATAAGGCGATCGGTTCCGTTCATTATATTGCGCCGGAGCAGGCGAGGGGCGATTTAACGGATGAAAAGGCGGATATTTACTCCGTCGGTGTGATGCTTTATGAAATGATTACCGGTTGTCTTCCGTTTGAAGCGGACAGTGCGGTATCGGTCGCGATTATGCAGCTTCAGGCCGACCCAAGACCGCCGAAGGAAATCAATCCCGCCATCCCCGATGGTCTGGAAGAAATAACCATGAAGGCAATGCAGAAAAATCCGACGCAAAGATATCAATCCGCAGCCGAAATGCTGCGTGACATTGAAGCTTTTCGAAGGAATCCAAGCATCAGTTTTCAATATAAATATTTTATTGATGAGAAACCGACAAAATATATCGACGCAATCAACTCTGAAAAAAATACAGATCAGCCTTCGTATAATGACCGGTATGTATATGTGGAAGAAATCGATAAAATGCCCAAGAAAAAAAAGAAATCGGTTGCTTCACAGGTGATAACAGGAATTGCCGCAGCGTTTTTG
>JAEZWL010000166.1 GCA_023420245.1 Bacillota bacterium
CATCCACGTCCATTGCAGAAAGCATTTCTTCTCTGTCATCCATAGAAATCACCTTTCGTTATTTATTACGAGTTGTTCGATTTTTACTGCATACTTCTTCTTTTGCAACCCCAGAACCCCTTTAAACCATGTAGCGCCTTCCACATCCAAAACGACCCTATTTTTCTCCACCGGTGTGTTCAACGGAATGATATCGCCCATTTGAAGACTAAGTAAGTCGCGTAAGCTAATTTCAGTTTCTCCCAGCATTGCTGAGACTCTAAGGGGAGAATCGCTCAAATGACCAAGGATGCTTTGCTTGCGTTCCTGTTCCACCTGCGGGTCATCTTTTCTGGGGATTTTTACATATTTTGAATTAAATACTTTGAATATTTCTTCCAAAGAAGAAGCAGGAAGGCATATATTCATATTTCCCTTAAGATTATCCAAAGTGATTTCAATAACGACAATCGCAACCGACTCATCGGGCTGAATGATTTGTATCGACCTTGAATTTGTTTCTATTAAATCGAGATTATGGTCTAACTCGATGTAATTGCTCCACGCATTTTTCAAGAGCGTTAAAGACTGCTTAAAAAGATATTCCATTAAAGAGATTTCAATGTCCGTGTAGTTTCTTTCGATTTGATACCCGGTTCCGTTGCCGCCAAGCATGCGATCCATGATCGAGAAAGAGACAGGCCGTGAAAGCTCCAATAAAACCTGTTTGTCTTCAATTCGGTTTTCCTTATTCCCCATAGACATTACAGCGACCATGACGGAATCACTCAAAGCGTTGTTAAACTCCCGATATTCTTCCTCCTCAACCTGCAGCACCTCCATTTGACAGGAGGTTCGCAGCATACCGGCAAGATGAAGACTGAATGATCTGGAAAAATTCTCAAATACCGTATCCAAAAGCTTCAATTGTTCCCTTGTAAACTTCTTCGGGGACATAAAATCGTAATCTTTTACTTTTGTGGCATTTGTCTGTTCTTCTATCTCATTAAAATCAACACTGCCGCTTTGCAGATTTCCCAACAGTTCATCAATTTGCTTTTGGGACAATATTTCCGCCATACTAACCACCATTCCTCGCACGTATCTGAGTAGGAGCTAAATTTATATTTATTGAAAGACGTAACAATTTATGTGCGAAAAAAATCGAACGCCGACTTTCCAAATTTATTTAGGCCCGGATTCATTCAATTTTTTCGACGGATCAATTTCGTTATAAATTTCATCCAGCGTCTTGGGTGCGCTTCCGGCCTTTGAGATATAAATATCGACCCTTCTGTTCTTAACCCGGGGCGCCTCGGTGCCGTCGTGCGGAACCAACGGTCGGTATTCGCCGTATCCTTCTGCAACCATCAGCTTTGGGTCGATGATGTTTTTATACTGTACGTATAAAAGAACGTTTGAGGCCCGGTCTGTCGACAGCTTGCGGTCAAACGCCAGGCTTTCCGGAGTTTTCTGGTTATCGGCGCGGGCTGTGTGCCCGTAAAACCGCATCTCACCAATCTGGTCCGAAACCTGTTTCAGACCGACAGAAAGATAATCAAGAATTGACTTGCCTTCATCCCGAAGAACCGCGCTGTCACCGGAAAAGAAAATGCTGTTTTGAAAGGTAATAAACGTATATCCGTCGCCTTTATGTACTGCTACGGAGCTGCCAAGTTTTTTTTGATCTACATAACCCTTAATATACTGGTATAAATCATCAAAATCCATCTTTCCGTCGGCACTGCCGCCGGAGCCTTTTCCTCCGCCTGAACTGGCGGAAGGGATTACTATATCGGAAGGAATCGCAGAGACGCCGCCGCTCGGAGCCTGCTGAACTGACGCGGAGACCTGATGATTGCTTGAAAACGCTTCTACAAGCTTTTTCCACTTGGTCGAATCCATGGTAGACATGGCGAACAGCATGACAAAGAAGGTCAGCAACAGAGTTACCATATCTGCGTAGGTATCCAGCCAGTTGGGTCCCCCGCCGCCTTCGTCCGGTTTTTTTCGCGCCATTTTTTCACCCCGCTCCATCCTTACGATCAATAATACCAGTTACATTCTATATTAAAATTACTAGGAAGCTTTTTTCGATTTTCCGCCGGATTTTTTTTCGGGTTTGGAAGAAGAGCCGCCTTTGCCCAAACCGCTTGCTCCGCTGCCGCGCATAGATACCCGCTCTTTCGCGCAGACAAACGCGTTTAGCCTTTCCTCAATATGGTTCGGATTCTCACCAGCCTGAATAGAAAGAACACCCTGTACCACGATTTCTTTGCAAACCATTTCTTCGTCATGCCGCATATGCAGCTTATGGGCAAACGGCGTTAAAATCAAATTGGAGAGCATGGAACCGTAAAAGGTTGTGACCAAAGCGGTTGCCATGCCCTGTGCCATTTTCGTTGCCCCATCGTTTGAGTTCATATCCATATGGGCAAGCATGTTAATCAAACCGATGAGTGTGCCGATCATACCGAATGCCGGGCCAAAGGTGGAAAATTTCTCATAAAACTGCCAGCCGTGGGAATGGCGGTCTACCAGGCAATCCAGCTCATTGTCAAGCATTTCTTTAACCTTTGTCGGGTCAATCGCATCCACAATAAGCATGATGCTGTCTTTCAAAAACGGGTCAGTTTCGACATTCGCCATGTCCTCCAGCGAGAGCAGCCCCTTTTTCCTTGCTTCCTGCGCATATTTTACAATCTTATCGATGTATCCCTGAGGATTGTACAACTTTTTTTGAGTTGTGATTCGAATATGCTTGGGAAGGTTTTTCCAAACAGAAACCGGAAAGGCAATCAGCGTTGCGGATATCGCTCCGCCAAAGGTTATGAATATACTGCTTGGATCGTAAAAGTTTAGAAGCTCTTTAAACGAAACCCCGGTTGCAGGACTAAATACGATTCCAAAAACGACCAGCCCCAAGCCGGTGATCAACCCGATTATACTGGTGAAATCCATGCCCACACATCCTTGCGTTAAAATACAATGCTACATTGTTCCTTCATCGTCATTTACATTCTTTAATCGCTCGTAATCCGTTAATATGCCCGCTCTGTTATGCGCTTCACCGGGGAAATCTCCGGTACTCTCTGAAATCTTTTCGGTAAGCTTCACGGTATCCAAAAAAACCTGGCGATTGTAATCAATAATCTTCTGGACAATTTCTTCTTTCTCTTCGCCCACCAGAAAATATTTCCCGTTGGTCAGCGTCACCTTGGTTTCGGGAATCGTTTCAATGGTTTCTATCAGATTGGAATTCAGTACAAAAGATGATCCGCTGAGGCTGGTAAGCTCTATCATTCTTGAATTCCCCTTTTCATAAGTTACTCTCCGCCTCCGAAGCCGATTTGACTCTAGGGGCGGAAAGCATTATTTATCGTTTCATGTTGCAAAGCTCTTCGAGCATGCTGTCACTTACGGTGATAATTTTGGAATTTGCCTGAAAGCCTCTCT
>JAEZWL010000221.1 GCA_023420245.1 Bacillota bacterium
TACAGCAGGAAAGACCGAATGCCCGGTTTGCGGGTTCAGTTCTGCTGAGACCCAGATGAACCATGCGCTTCCATACCGGACTAAGCTTCAAGACAGATACCTGGTCGGTCGTGCAAAGCGAGTTGACGGCGAGGGTATCACGTATATCGGTTACGATACGGTGCTTGACAACCCGGTTGAATTAAGGGAGTTCTATCCTCAGACAATTAGCTCAAGAGCGGACAGCGGCTTGGATATCCGGGTAAATGACGGAAATGAAGTAATTTTTGAGGAATGCATTACTAAATTCTTAGGCTATTCAAGAAGAGTGGCCAGAATGCGGGAGCTTTCTTCCATCATCCAAATTTACGATATTTTCGAGGAGAATCATACGGCTTATACGGTTTCTGAGTGGAACGAAAGCATCACGTTACGTTATTTCGTAGACCGCAGCGGAGGAAATCTCGGCTGGAACGCGGCGCGCCAGCTTTTTATGCCGGTGCTGTCCGCCCTGAGCGCCCTTCATGCCGCAGGGATTAATCATTTGGGAATTTCACCGGATACCCTTCATATTATGAAAGACGGTAAAATGAAGCTTGGCGGGTTCTGTACCGATTCGGTTCGCCGGATGGATACCGATTTGCCTCCGGAGCTGGCGGTCGGGTTTTCTGCTGTGGAGCAATATATTATGAATTTTGCGCCAAATGAGGCTACAGACGTTTACGGATTTGCTGCTTCTTTGTTTTTTACTCTGACCGGAACCGTCCCGTTGGATGCGATAAAACGCCGTACGGATTCACGTCTGATGATTCCAACCGGTATTTTGCGGAGCATTCCGCCGCACGTTGTTACGGCGCTGGCAAACGCGTTACAGGTTTCTCCGGATAAACGGACGCCGACATTTGAACGTTTGCGTGCGGAACTTTCCGCAGCGCCTACGGTAACGGCAACTCTGGATGAGACGCTGCGTCTGGATCCCTTTTTATCCCGTGACAGAAATGAGGCGGATGAGAAGAAAAGAGGACTTCCCGGGTTTGTCTGGGTTATGGTTTCGTGTGTAATCGCATTGATTGTATTTACTACAGTGGGTATCCTTTGGATATCCAACTCAAGTCCAACCGGGACCGCAACGCTTGCGTCGGAAGCTTCGCAGACTGAATCCGGCGGAAATAGCGAGGCCAAACTTCTCATGGCTACAGCGGATTCAGCGGATTCGTCCGACCCAAATTTAATTAGTGTACCATATCTAGTCGGACAAAATTATAATGAGCTTGAAAACTCGGAGTCCTCAGAAGCTTCTGAAGACAAGGATTATAAATTGCTTCTTTCCACCAAACAGTTCAGCGATACCATCCCGGAGGGCTGCATCATTTCCCAGTCCCCCGCAGCCGGAACAAAAATGGCAAAGGGGATGGAAATCGTCGTAGTGGTCAGCGAAGGCATGGCTGTGCGTATTTTACCCTCCATTCAGGGAAAATCACTCGCGGATGCTTCCGAGGCAGTGACGTCCGCCGGCTTTATTCCAACCAAAATAGAAGATTACAGTAATACGGTTCCCGCCGGTCGGGCAATCGGCTATCAGAAGGAAAAAGAGGGGAGCCAGCTGGCTTACGGAACATCGGTGGTAATTGTAATCAGCAAAGGTTCGAAAGGCGGGGTTTCCTCCGCTGACGGTGCGACTTCTTCAAAGGCGGTTAATTCCAGCGGAGCTTCCTCAGCCGTGTCGGGCGCTTCCTCCGCACAATAAAAAAACCTCAAAGCATTGAACTGCACCCCAATTGTTAGACAGTATGATATACTGAATAATGATTGGGGTGTTTCTATGTCAAATGCAAACAGCGCCGGGGTTTAAAAGACGGATAGGGCTACAGCTTGAGCTTTAAAAGATTTACTGCATTCTTATAATAGATGAAATCCTTGTTCTGACTACTGATTCCGGTTCGTTCAATGTATTCCGCCCCGTCGCAGGAGCGGCTCCACGGGCAGTCGCTCGCGAACAAAATACGTTCCGCTCCGTGCTTGTTTACAATGCGCTCAAACTGATCAATCGGGCAGAGCATAGAACACATGGCGGTATCAAAATAAATGTTTTTTCCCGCCAGAATTTCCTCGGCTTCCGAGAACATCATCATGCCGCCTAAATGGGCGGCGATAATTTTCATACGCGGAAACTGATCGGCAATTGCCGCGATTGCGCGGGGAGAAGCGTGAACCAAATCCGGAGAGAATGGGTCTCGACCGGTATGAAAGGTAACCGGCAGACCGAGCTCTGAAATTGCATCATAAATCGGGTACATTTTTTTATCGTCCGCCAGAAACCCCTGATAATCAGGATGAAGCTTGACGCCGTACAATCCAAGGGATTTGATTCTTTCCAGCTCCGTCACCGCGTCGGGAGCGTCAGGATGTACGGAGCCAAAGCAAAGGATACCCGGGCTTTGAATCGAAGCGGCCCAGCTGTTGATGGTGGTTTGCTGCTTCGGCTTTGTGGCTATGTTCAGCACGGCACATAGGTCGACACCCCACTCGCGAAGCTTCTTGCCGGTTCCGTCTACCGTTCCGTCGGTATAATATTGGGCTTTGCAAACGCGCGCCAAATTGTTTAACGCTCTTTCGGCGATTCTATCCGAAAACATATGAACATGCATGTCAATCAGCATATCAAGCCTCCAGGCAATTATAATGCAAAAAAGCGAGCGCACAGCGCTCGCCTCGTTGTTGTTAAGTTGCAAAACGGAAAAAATTAATCAATCACTGCTGAACGGAAGCAGTGCAAGATGACGTGCGCGCTTAATGGAGATTGTCAGCTCACGCTGATGATGTGCACAGGTACCGGTAACTCTGCGGGGCAAAATTTTCGCTCTTTCAGAGATAAACCGGCGAAGCTTGGCAACATCCTTATAATCAATTGTGTCGACCCTATCAACACAAAAGCTGCAAACCTTTTTACGGGTCTTGCGTCCGCCTGGGCGGCGGTCACGGTCTTGTCTATCGTTTCTGTCATTTCTATCGGCCATGGCAGTAAAGCCTCCTTTTCTCATCAAATTCAAAATTTGGAATATTAGAACGGCAAATCGTCGTCCGAAGGAATTTCTT
>JAEZWL010000232.1 GCA_023420245.1 Bacillota bacterium
AAGGCAGACCACACTCAGGTGTTCGCATTGCTTACCCAGCGCGACGGCTCCTTTCTGGTCGGAAGAACTCCGGACCCCAATTTCACCTGGGATAAGCTTCGCGGCAAGGTAATACTACCGGGACGCAAGGGCGGTGTGCCCTATATGGCGCTGGAATACGTCATCCGTAAAAACGGGCTGGACCCGAATAAGGATACCACGTTGGACAACAGCATCCAATTCGCGCTGATGGCCGGCGCTTTTACCAGCGGAACGGGAGATTATGTAGCGCTTTTTGAACCGACCGCATCCATGCTGGAGGCAGCCGGCAAGGGGTACATTGTCGCTTCCATCGGCAAGCAGAGCGGAGAAATCCCCTATACCGCCTACTTTGCAAAAAAGAGCTATCTGGAAAAGAACCCGGATTTGATTTACCGCTTTACAAGGGCGGTTTACAAGGGACAAAAATGGGTTGCGTCCCACAACGCAGCCGATATCGCGAAGCTGATCGCGCCCTCCTTCCCGGATACGGACGCGAAGCTGCTGACAACGGTTGTGCAGCGCTATAAAGATATTGACGTTTGGAGCCCGACTCCGCTTTTAAAGCCGGATTCCTTCACACTTTTGCAAAATGTCATCACACAGGCGGGCGAATTGAAGCAAGCCGCCCCCTATGACAAGGTGGTTAACACCTCGTTTGCGCAAAAGGTTGTTTCCGAAGTAAAATAGCCGCATTCTTTCTCCGCCGCCTGACTTCTCTGAAATATGTGACAAAATTACAGAAAACAAGAGAGGTTTTGGGTATACTAAATGTATCAACATAGAAAAGGTGAAGAAAATGTTTGAAAAAATTTACTTAGATAACCGCTACAGGACGATTAACCCAAAAGAAGCAAAAGAACGTCTGGAAGCAGATGAATCCATTCTTCTGATTGACGTCAGAACACCGGAGGAGTTTGCGCAGTCGCATATTCCAAACAGCATATCCATCCCGCTGAACCGAATTGAAGCGGACATCGGAAAGGTAGCGCAAGACAAAAATGCAGAGATGATCGTGTATTGCCTGAGCGGAAGGCGCGCAGCTGCGGCATGCAGCCAGCTTACCGCAATGGGTTACCGGAATGTGAGCAATATGGGCGGCATTCAGTCCTGGCATTATCAAACCGTAAGCGGGCACCGCTGAGGAGAGGAATTTATAGCAATCGACTATATAAAAAAAGAGCCGGCATCCAGCTCAGAAAGCGGCTAGGTGCCGGTTTTTTCTGCAATTTTTCCAGCATGCCGTCATATACTTAAAGAATATAAACTGGACGGAGGGCGCCGCTTATGCCAAAACAATACGGAGATTTGTACAGCCTGATTGAACAGAACTGCGAGGCAAGCAAGTATTTCGACCTGCTGCCGGACGATGTGCAGGAAGCGATCGGCCAACGGGCCGAAGGGGTAACGTCGTTCGCAAGCCTGCTTCACTACGCGGCAAATCTGACAAAAGCAAATCTCTCGTAAATCCCGGGAAACCGGGTACCCGAAAGCCGGACAAGCTATTGCATAATCATTTTTGCGCACGCTTTGGCTAATTTCTGTGAAGAGCATAATATGATACTATCCGGTATTCCATAAACGAACGGATTCTCTCTTACGAACCGTATTAAAGGAGTTAATATGATATGTATCAAAATGGTTTTGGCAGATATAATCAGTCCGGGGCAGTCATAAACAGAAATCTGAAGGATATTTTTCGCAAGCTCTGGGAGCAGCATATTATGTGGACTAGAGCGTATATAATCAGCACAGCTGCCGATTTAGGCGATCTTCAGTCGGTTACCAGAAGGCTGCTCCAAAACCCCGGTGATTTTGCAAATGAATTTCGTAAATATTACGGGGATAATAAAGCGAGGGATTTTGCAAATCTGCTGAGTGAGCACCTGTTAATCGCGGCAAGGCTAGTAAACGACGCAAAAATGCAGAACACGCAAGCCGTGGAGGCGGGCGAAAAGAAATGGTATGAAAACGCGGACGCCATAGCCGAATTTTTGGCCGGCATTAACCCGTACTGGAGCAGGCAGGAATGGCGCAACATGCTTTACGAGCACCTAAGGCTTACAAAAAACGAAGCTGTATACCGCCTGAGCGGCCAATTTGACGCAGATATCATTCTGTATGACAGCATTGAAGATTCTGCGCTGAAAATGGCGGACTATATGGCGCAGGGAATCGAAGGGCAATTTCGCCTGTAATTTATTCAGGTGTATCATAAAATTCAAGAAATCTGATTAAAATAAGATCAAAATATCTATCAATAAGGAACAAGAAAGCGGTGATACATTGAAAAAAGCGAAGCGACAGTTTTGGATGATCTGGGCTATTGTAATGCTTCTCTCGTTCGGGTTGCTTTTCGCCGGGGTACGGCTGTTGCTGGGCAACCCCGTAACCGCACAGAATATCATAGCATATCTTTTGGTATCGTTTACGTTTGGAATCATTTCGGGCGCCCTGTTTCTGTTTAAACGAAAATATGCCTTTCTTTTTTTCATTGCGGGGTTAATTGTCGGATTTTTTGAAATGATCCGTATATTTCTGGGAAATCTGGACGGGTGGGGCGATTTGACCGGCTTAATATCGCTGTTTACCTGGGCGGCAATCGGTCTGGCAAGCGGAGCGGCAGCCGAGCTGTGCCGTGCGATTTACCTGAGAATGAGCTCAAACCCGAACCAACGAAAATGAAAACTCCCGGTTCCTTTCAAACGGTCGTGATGAAAGAACCCGGGAGTTATTTTTATTCTAAGATGATCTTATGATCGACTAGGTGCATCTCCTTGATTTTTGCCTGAATCGTCTTTCTTTCGCCATAAATATTTTCCAGATAAATATGGTCGCTTCCCTGTGGAATCACCTTATCTACAGCGTCGAGCAGAAGGTTCGCATTCCCCTCTTCATCCAATAAATACACGTTGGCTTCACACATATCAATCACCTCGGATCATTTTTTTCACAGAATCAGCCACATAGCTTACATAATGCGGCAGCGGCTCCTGACTCACACCTGCAATACAAATCCGGCAGCGGTTCAGCGGGATCAGGAGCTTCATTGCGGGACTTTCTGAAATTGCCGCCGCCATTTTGGGAGTCAGCTCCCCGAGCATGGAATTTGCGGCAATAACGGCAACGCTGCCAACGATGACATCCGTCTTTGGCGCGTTCCACACAATCGCATTTTCGCCCGATGCACCCTCGTTCGCTCCGGCTTTCAGCATCTGAGCAGTCGCGAGCGCGTTCGTACCGAGCGCCAATATTTCAACCTCTTCCCCAAGCTCGCTTCGCAGCTTTTCTATAATTGCTTTACCGATTCCGCCGCCCTGACCGTCGACAACCGTTATCCGCATTTAACCACCGTCCGATCTATAATACAGCTTATTATAGCACATCGAGCGGAAAATTCCATCCAATCAGACAAACTTCGTCAATAAATTTATTTTCTTCGTCAGAGGAATTTTTTGAAATTTACAGCACCCCGCGCTGACAGCGACCAGTATCGGATGAAATAATTAACAGACTGAAACAGGAGAATCGGCAAAAACTATCTTGAGGGGGTGTAAATCATGCTGGATAATATTCCAATCGGGCTTGGAATGGCTCTTTCCATGCGACCGCAGGCAATGGATAAATTCTGCTCCTTGACCGATCAGCAGCAGCTGGAAATTGTAGAACACACGCATCAGATTCATTCCAAGGAAGAAATGTCTGATTATGTGGAAAATCTGGTCGGCAAAATTTAGCACTCATAGTACGGCGCAAAAAGCGCAATATAAGAACGGCGGGGCAAATATCGTATTTGTAAAAACGTGCCGAAGTGCATGGATATTTACCCTGTTAGGGTGGAGTGAACACTCCGCCCGGTCTACATACTTCTCTTATTTTTTCAACCCGTGAATGGCAGGATTGCCAATCAGCTTTCCGTCCTGCGTATACCGGGAGCCGTGGCAAGGGCAATCCCAAGTTTGCTCGTCCGGGTTCCATTCCAAGCGGCAGCCAAGGTGGGCACACCGGCGGGAGGCTTTGGAAAACGCGCCGGAGGTCAGCCCCGCCACCGATTGTGCGCCGTCTTTCATTATATTCTGAATGGAAGCACCCATTTTAAACCGCTGCGGTGAAAACACATCCGCGCAGTCGTTTTCTTTCCCGCAAATCATATCGGATAAGATCATGGCCGCCGCCATAGAGGAGGTCATGCCCCATTTCTGAAACCCGGTCGCCACAAACATATTGGATGCTGCGGAAGAAAATTTTCCGATATAGGGCACGCCGTCCCAGGTTGTGCAGTCCTGCGCCGACCATGCGGCGGTTTCAATGCTTTCGGGATAAAGCTGCTTTGCGGTCTCCCGAAGATTTTCATAGCAGCTCGACTCGGGATGCTTGCCCGTGCGGTGACCTTCACCGCCGAAGAGCAGAAGCTCCTTGTAATTTCGAAAGGAGTAGCCGTCCGCGTCGATTCCCAGGTACATCCCCTCGACCTGAGCCGCGTTTTTTAAAGCTAGCACATAGGAACGTTCCTGATGCATGCGAGCAAAATACCAGCCGGGTACGTTGATAAACGGAAAATGCGTTGCAATAACAATCTGATCGGCCGTGACCCGTCCGTGGTTGGTAATAACCACGTCACCCTGAACCTCCGTTACCATCGTGTGCTCGTAAATTTCAAGGTCTGCTGAAATCGCCTTTAGAAACTTAAGCGGATGGAACTGCGCCTGATCGGCGAATTTCAACGCGCCCTGCACCGGAAACGGCAGACCCGTTTCCGTAGTCAGCTCCGCTTTGATATTCAGGGTCAGGGCGGCGGTCATTTCCTCTTCCAGACTTTTACCGTCATTCAGCGTATAAAGGTAAGCATTTTTTATTTCCAGATCGCAGTCAATTTTATTCTCCCAGATAATATCGCGATACTGCTGAATCGCACGCTGGTTAGCCAGCGCGTACTGCGCCGCTCTTTCCACCCCAAAGCTCTGAATAAGCTTATTGTAAATCAAATCATGCTGCGACGTTATTTTCGCTGTAGTATTTTTTGTGATTCCGCCTGCCGTAGTCGCACCCTCCAGGACGATAACGCGTAGCCCCATCTTCTTGAGCATATACGCGGTCAGGAGCCCGGTCATACCGGCGCCGATTACCACGACCTGAACCACCATATCCTTTTTCAGATAATTTCTTTTTGAAAATTCACAATCCAAGCTCCAAATTGATTCCATCATCTGGCATCCCTCCTAACATAAAGGTTTGCCGGATTTTATGAAAATAATTCAACTGAAAGAGCCAAATTCAATTATATTCCCCACGGCAGCTTCGTTTTTCCATCATAATCGAATTACGCCAGACTCCCATATGGTCTTTTGCGATTTTTTCCCGGTAACCGACCTGACGAAAGCCGCATTTGCTATGTAACCCAAGGCTGGCCAGATTTTCCTGTATGATCGCAGATTGCAGCATCCAGATTCCGGCTTTTTCCGATTCCTGAATCAGGTGATTCAGCAGCTTGGTACCGAGACCGGTTTTCCGGTATTCCTGATCCATGTAAATACTGAGCTCCGCCACCCCGGCGTAAACGCATCGGCTGGAAGCCGGACTTAATGCTGTCCATCCGGCAATTTTGTCATTTATTATTATTACAAACCTGCAAATTTTCAAATGCGCCTTGTCCCATTCCTCATACGTCGGGCAGGACGTTTGAAAGGTCGCAACATGGGTGTTCAATCCGCCCTGATAAATTCTGGCAACTTCTCCCCAATCGTTTTCCTTCATATTTCTGATCTCATACTCCACCCTTTTCACGGCCTTTCGTTTTTTATAACTGCTATATTACCACAATTAATATCATATTTACAGAGATAAAATTGTCATATTATAGTCAATTAACTCCAAAACCAACCAGTCTTTGCAGTCTATTTTCCTGTTGCTGCGTTGTCCTCCTCGCCAGGCGCCAGCCTGGCTTCGTCGTCCGC
>JAEZWL010000020.1 GCA_023420245.1 Bacillota bacterium
ACGTAATTCAAAAAGAACGCAACGGGGATTATGACGGCGGCACGGTACAGGTGATCCCTCATATCACAAATGAAATTAAAAACAGAATTTATCAGGGGAAAGAAAATATTGACGTAGCGATTGTCGAGGTGGGGGGAACGGTCGGCGACATCGAGAGCCAGCCGTTTTTAGAATCTATCCGCCAGTTTGCCACAGAGGTCGGCCGCAACAACTGTCTGTTCCTCCATGTTACCCTCGTTCCATATTTAACCTGCTCCCACGAGCATAAATCCAAGCCGACACAGCACAGCGTCAAGGAGCTGCTCTCCATTGGCATCCAGCCTGATATTATCGTTCTGCGTTCCGAGCAATCCGTCGGGGATGATATTAAAAAGAAGATCGCGCTGTTTTGCAATGTAAATGAAAACTGCGTGATACAGAACCTCGACCTCCCGCTCCTGTATCAGGTGCCCTTGGCGCTGAAAGAAGAGCGTCTGGACGATATCGTCTGCAAACGCTTTGGGCTGGATACGCCCGGCGCGGATTTAAGCGACTGGATTACCATGGTCAACACGGCGATGTCCTTGTCCGAGAGCGTTAACATTGCTCTGGTAGGAAAATACGTAGAGCTTCACGATGCCTATCTGAGCGTTGCCGAAGCGCTTACGCACGGGGGCATCGGAAACAAAGTAAAAGTGAATATCCAGTGGATTGACTCTGAAACGATTACGAAGGAAAATGCGGCGGAGGTTCTTTCTCAGGCGGACGGGCTTCTGGTGCCCGGCGGTTTTGGTCAGAGAGGAATCGAGGGCAAAATTAACGCGATTCATTATGCGCGTACCAACGGAATTCCTTTCCTGGGAATCTGTCTCGGAATGCAGCTTGCGATTGTGGAATATTCCAGAAATGTCCTTGGACTTGACGATGCAAACTCCGCAGAATTTGATCCGCAGAGTCAGAATCATGTAATTGACCTTATGCCGGAGCAGAAGGATGTGACACAGCGCGGCGGCACAATGCGCCTCGGTCAGTATCCCTGCAAGCTTACGCCCGGCACTAAGGCATATGAACTTTACGGAGATACGCCGCTGATTTCCGAGCGCCACCGTCACCGCTTTGAGGTAAACAATGATTATCGTGACCGGTTGGAGCAGGCTGGAGTTATTTTCTGCGGCAAATCTCCGGACAACCATATTGTTGAAATGATGGAGCTTCCGGATCATCCGTGGTTTGTAGGCGCACAGTTCCATCCGGAATTTAAATCCCGTCCAAACCGTCCGCACCCCTTATTCCAGGGTCTTGTGGGCGCCGCAAAAACATATAAGTCTAAACAAGTTTATTAAAATATAACCAAAAAGAGAACCGCGATGAACGGTTCTCTTTTTTATAGCAATTCTATTCAGTCGATTGCGGAACCGGTTCTAACGAACACCGCCGCCTCCGCCTCCTCCGAAACCACCGCCTCCACCGCCGAAGCTTCCGCCGCCAAAACCGCCGCCGCCGAACCCGCCGCTGTTATTATCAGCAGGGGGATGCGCCAGCCGGGTTGCAGCAGAGCTAATGTCGCTGATCGTGGAAGCAAGGGTAGTGCCGAAATCGGAACCCATGCTGTGAAAGCCGCCGAGTCCCATAGGATGCCCAAACATGTAATACATATAGCTGTTTCCAAAGTAAGTATCAACGTAGCCTTCATCATTTAGCTGAGGATAGACAACCTTGAGCTGATCGCATACTTTTTTGGAAATTCCCATCATGGTGGCATAGACGAGGTACTCTTCCCAAAGCTCCAACTGCGGAACGCCGTACTCATTCAGCCTGGAAAATTCGGACATGTATTTACTCAAACCATGCCAAACCATGTAATCGTATTCTCCGGTTTTACTTAATCTTGGCTTTGCGCTTCCCGCAATGAGAAGAATTACTCCGCAGAGGATTAGTGAGATAGGAGTATAAACAAGCAGAGTTCTTAACTGGGAGCTAAGAAGAAAAGCTGCCACAGCAAGAACGATTGCGAGAATCCCGATAGCCGATAAAGCGGACAAAAACCCCGATTTGTTCTGATAATATCCGCGCCTCGCGATTTCGCGTTTTGTGCGGGATAAAAAGCTGTTGATATTGTTATCAATATATTTGTAACCCGTTTCCGCGTAACGCTTGAATTGCTTCATGGTGAACGAGCCGCCGAAGTGGTCGGCTACAGTCGAAATCATATTGAAGAAATCCTGTTCGCTTTCCTCCAGCGGAATGTTTTTTGTATTTCCAATGACGGAAATTGCTAATTCCTCGTTTCCGGCTCCGTCAAAACGGATATAACCCTTCCGTGCAAGGCTGAGCAAAGTGGCGCTGAATACTTTTCCCTCCACGTTTTTTGTGATTCCGCCATGATAAAAATAGAACAGGTTCGCGATGCCGCCCGGCGAATTTCCCGGCGGTATTTCACGCGTATATTCCGGAGCGTCCACCGAATACCTCTCGTTTTTCTTTTTCGCAAGGACAAACAGAATCAGTGCGGCGATCAGAAAGCTTGCGGCGAAAACGACATCGGCTATACCGATGAAATATCTGCGAAGCTGTTCCGCCCGGTAATCCTCAGCCCATTTGTTTTCCTGAGCGACAATATCATTCAAAACATTCTTGCTGTCCTGTTTTTCGGAAGCCGAGAACAGCTGCGGCGGCATCAAAAGACGAACCTCAACCGAAGTTTGCGCCGGTATTTCCTTTGCAGTAAAAGAAACCTGATTCGCGGAATCGATTTTAATGCTACCGTTTGCCGTCGAGTGGAGCCAGGTCCGGAGTTCTTTTTGATCGCCGCCGGCAGGAAATTGAATGGTACAGGACATATCTGTAACCGGCAGGCTGAATTTTTTAGGGATAAAGAAATTGTACAGCTCCGCTCTGTCGTTATGAACCGCTACAATATTCTTTACCGTATAGGAAAATGTAAAGGTACGGACGCCTTCCTCAATTGCCGGCATAAACCAGCCAAGCTCCACCTCGCCATATGTTTTATGGATATAGCAGGTGTTGTCTTTGGCGGTATCCGAAAACTCAGGATCAATGTCTCCGACAAAATCATAATTGACCTTGTTGTTCTCGTCATAGACTTTCAGATCGGTAATGTCATCAGCTTTTTCTGGGTCTATGGGAAAGGTTCGATACAGGTTCCGGTAATCCTTGTTGCGAGCCTGCAAGTTTACCTTCCAGGTTTCCTTTACCGTCATATCGCCGTTGTCGGTCAGCTGTGCCGCAATATCCAGCTTCTCCATGACCTGCTTGGAGTCGTCTCTGTAGTCGGAGCAGCCGCCGAGCGGCAGCAGGGTAAGCAAACCGATTACCGAAGCGAGAAGAATCGAAATAATTCGGTTTCTTTTTAGTCTAGGCATAATTTCCTCCAAAACCGGTTTAATCAGAACTTTACCTGAGGAACCGCGCGGTTTGTCTCTTCAATCTCAAAGTACTTCTTCTGGCTGAATTTGAACAGAGAAGCAATAATATTGGATGGGAAGCGCATGACATACTCGTTATATTTCATCGCGGTATCGTTGTAAAATTGTCTGGAAAAGGCGATTTTGTTTTCAATATCCTGTAGTTGAGCCTGCAATTCCATAAAATTTTGATTTGCCTTTAAATCCGGATACTGTTCGGCGGTGGCAAACATATTCACAATTGCCCGGGAAAGCTTTGCGTTGCTTTCCATCGCTTCTTCAGGCGTTTTTGCGCTCATTGCGGCACTGCGCCATTTTGTAACCTCTTCCAGAGTTGATTTTTCATGAGCGGCATAGCCTTTCACAATCTCCACCAAATTCGGAATAAGATCAAACCGCTTTTTCAACTGTACATCAACCTGTGCCCAGCCGTTATCAACCCGCACAGAAAAGGAAACGAGCCGGTTATAGCTGCCCGAAACCCAAAAAATCAAAATTACAATAACAGCGCCAATAATTGCCCATGGTAACCAACCCATAAAAATGACCTCCTATAGTCTTTGTATTTTATCAAATCATATCATGCTTTTACAAAAAAGAAAACGAAAACCAGTTTAAGAAAAAAAATTTTTGAAAAAACAGAGAAGACTGCAATCCTCTCTGTTTTACTCGCTTTATTTTATTTTTCCGCCGGATTGGAAATCCGGTAGCAGAGCGTCATCAAACTGTCGTTTAAATGAACGTTTTCGACGATGGTATCCGGGTACTCCATTGATATATCGTAGTGGCTAAAATTCCAGAAATTTCGGATTCCCAATTCATACAGATGCTCTGAAAGGGAGCTTACCGCTTCCCGTGGGATACAGAAAACCGCCATAACAGGCTTTTCGGTTTTGCAGAAATCATCTATCTCTGAGATAGCACGCACGGTATTGCCATTAATAACCGTGCCGATTTTCTGCGGGGAATTGTCGAAAATTCCAATCAAATCAAAACCCTGCATCTCAAAAGAAATGTGGGAGGCAATCGCCTGCCCAAGGTTGCCCGCGCCGATCAGAATTGACTTGTAACCGTGGGATAAGCCGAGAATATTGGCGATTTCCTCACAGAGCTGATCTACAATGTAGCCGTAGCCCTGCTGACCGAAGCCGCCGAAGCAGTTTAGATCCTGGCGAATTTGAGACGCCGTGAGTCCCAGCTTTATGGAAAGCTCGGTAGATGATATCCTAGTAACGCCTTTCCCTTTAAGATGCTTCAAAAAACGATAATACCGAGGAAGCCGCCGAATAACGGACATAGATATGTTTTCACGCTTTGGCATTTGTTTAACCTCCGTAAACTCTGTTCCTTTTAGAGCAGCAAAGTAAGTTTTTTATTGATTTCTCTTAAAAAGGTTTCTGTATCAACCGCTTTTTTGTGTTCAA
>JAEZWL010000068.1 GCA_023420245.1 Bacillota bacterium
AGACTCTCATCTGCAAAGAATGTGGCGCTGAATTTATTTTCACCGCCGGTGAGCAGGAATTTTATGCTTCCAAGGGTTTCGTAAACGAGCCCCAGAGATGCAAAGCCTGCCGTGACAATCGCAAGAATGCTGCAAAGCCGGAGCGTGAAATGTATACTGCAATTTGCGCTAGCTGCGGCAAAGAAGCAAAGGTCCCCTTTAAGCCACGTGAAGACCGTCCTGTGTATTGCAGCGAGTGCTTTGCAAAGATGAGGGAAGAATAAGCGATAGATTTTTCTTATTCGTGACCAGAACGCTCCGGTGTTTCACCGGGGCGTTTTTTTCTGTATTTGCTTATATAGTCAATTACAAGCAGGGCAAGAAATTGGCTCGGACGGAAAAAGCGGGTTCACTTTGTTCCGGAAATCAGAAAAGGTGTTGCAAACCTTTCAAGTGGGTATTATAATATAAACGTAAAAATGCATCAAAACGTATGGAATTAATTTTACGAAGTTTTTAATAAGCTGGAGGATTAAAACAATGGCTCAAATTACAAAAGAAACGATGATAGGCGATATTCTCGATATGGACAGAACCACCGCCCCCTTCTTTATGGAGATGGGGATGCACTGCCTTGGCTGTCCTGCTTCCCGCGGTGAAAGCCTGGAACAGGCTTGTATGGTTCACGGGGTAAATGTTGATGAAATGATCAAAAAGCTGAACGATCACCTTGCTTCCAAATAGGGATTGAAACAATACGGCAAAATAAAAGTCTGTGGCCGCCCGACAATACAGTTGCCGGGCGGCTGTTAAGTATAAGGGAACAGTCCGATACGCGCGTTTGCTTCGCGCTCCGGATAAAGCTTCCGTTACGAGGTGCGTGTGTTGCGTTTACTTCCATTATTTCAATTAGGCGGGCGGCTGCAGATGTGCGCGTCTATGGTTCGCCCGGGAGCCGCTTTGGCGGATATCGGCACCGATCATGCCTATCTGCCGATCTGGCTCGCAAAGCAAAGCAGAATTTCCCGCGCGATTGCGGCGGATGTCCGGGTAGGACCGCTGCAAAAGGCGCAGAGCAACATCAGTCGCTACCATGTACAGGATACCGTTTCCGCGCGCCTGTCCGACGGGCTGAACGCGATTTTTCCCACAGAGGCGGACGATATTGTGATTGCCGGAATGGGCGGCGAGATGATTATCAAAATTATTGAGGAAGCGCTCTGGCTGAAGCACGAGCAAAAGCACCTGATTCTTCAGCCGATGACCTCCGTGGAGCAGCTGCGCGTTTTTTTGGCAGGGCAGGGTTTTAAGGTTCTGGAGGAGCGGGCGGTTGAGGAAGACGCGCGCGTTTATACCGTCATACTTGCAAAGTACAGCGAGGAAAAGATGGTGATAAACGAGCTTTACCCGCATATCGGGAAGCTGGATGCCGCGACAGAGGCCAATCGGGCGTATATCCGCCGCCGTATTACAAATCTGGAAAAACGCGCGCACGGACTTGCTCTATCCGAAAAGCCGGAGGAAGCCTCCCGACTCGCCGGTGTTTTGAGAAAATTGAAAGCAATGCTGGGGGAGGATTGAACAATGGCTTTAACAGGCGATATTTATCAGGATATCGACAGCTTCGCGCCGTTTTGCACCGCGATGGAGTTTGATAACCCGGGACTTCTGGTGGGGGATTTTAAGACTGAGGTGGATACGGTGCTTTTGTCTCTGGATATTACTCCGGCAGTGGTTCGCGAGGCAGCGGAGCTTGGTGCTCAGCTCATTGTCAGCCATCATCCGGTTATCTTTCACCCGTTGAAAAATATATCTTCCGATTCCGTTCCGTATCAGCTGGCTGCCAAAAACATTGCCGCAATCTGTGCCCATACCAACCTGGATATGGCTGCGGGCGGGGTGAATTCCTGCCTTGCACAACGCCTGCAATTGAAAAATGTCGCGACACTGAAGGAGTATGAAAACTCCGGTCTGGCGGAAGCACTGGTTGGGGAAACCGACCGCGCGTTTTCGCCGCGTGAATTTGCCTCGTTTGTGAAAGAGGCGCTGCGCTGTGACGGACTGCGCTATACGGACGGCGGAAAAGTAATTACAAAGGTGGGTCTTTGCGGCGGCGGCGGTGCCGACTTGGTTTACGCGGCTGCGGAATCAGGCTGCCAGGCGTTTGTTACCGGGGAAAGCAAGCACAATATTCTGCTTGACGCTGAAAATATCGGTATTACGCTGGTCGATGCCGGACACTTTGCAACGGAGGATGTTGTGATTTTACCGCTTCTTCGCAGGCTGCAAAGTAAGTTTCCCACGGTTCGCTTTTTGAAATCAGCGCAAATGCACAGTCCCGCGCATTACTTATAATGCGCCTAAGGAGGTATTCCAATGGCTCTGGACGGAGCGTTTTTAAAACACATCAAACAAGAGATTGAACGATACGCGGTCGGCGCTAAGGTGGATAAGGTCTACCAGCCCAACCGCGAGGAAATGGTCTTGCTGCTTCGCACACGCAGCGAAACCTATAAATTGCTGATGTCCGCGCGGGCAAACAGCGCGCGCGTTCACTTTACACGGTTCGTACCCGAAAATCCGAAGGTGCCGCCAATGCTCTGCATGCTTCTGCGTAAGAAGCTGGCAGGTGCTCGTCTGGCTCAAATCCGCCAGCCCGGGTTGGAGCGGATGCTCTGCTTCGATTTTGATGCGATTAACGAGCTGGGGGATGAAGTTCGGCTGACGCTTGTTATCGAAATTATGGGGCGTTACAGCAACATTATATGTGTGGATGAAGACGGAAAAATCATTGACGCGCTGAAACGGGTGGACGCGGAGATGTCGTCCGAACGTCTTGTGCTGCCTGGAATGACCTATCAGCTTCCGCCCCCGCAGGACAAGCTCTGTCTGTTGGAAGCGCCCGTGCCTGAAATCATCGGGCGGCTTCAGCAAATTCCGGCGGATATGGAGCTGTCAAAGGCTCTGCTCAATACATTGCAGGGAGTTTCGCCCGTTGTTTGCCGGGAGTTGCAGCATTTGACCGGACACGGGCTGGAGCTGACTGTAAAGAGCATGACGGCGGAACAGTACGAGCGCCTCGCCTTTTTTCTGGGCAGGATTTCTGATACGGTGAAAAACGGGGAGGGCAAGCCATATCTGGTAGCCAACCCCAATCAAAAGCCTCTGGATTTCTCCTTTCTGAACATCACCCAGTACGGCACTTCGGCGATCGTTTCCCAGTATGAAGCCTTTTCGGAGCTTCTGGATATTTTCTACGACGAACGGGACCGTATTGACCGGATGCGTGTTCGCTCTCAGGATTTGCTGCGGATTCTGACCACTGCTTCCGACCGTCTGAGCCGAAAAATCAACCTTCAGCGGGTCGAGCTGGAGCACTGCGCCGAGCGGGAAAGCCTGCGGATTAACGGCGACCTGCTCAACGCCAACCTGTACCAGGTTCAAAAGGGAGCAGCTTCGGCTGAACTCGAAAATTTTTACGATGAAACTCTGTCAAAAATCAAAATAAAACTGGACCCGATGCTTTCACCGGCACAAAACGCCCAAAAATACTATAAGGCGTATCATAAGGCGCGCACTGCGGAAGCTATGCTGACGGTTCAGATCAAACAGGCGCAGCAGGAGCTGAACTATATTGACTCTGTTTTTGAAGAGCTGAGCCGCGCCGCCACAGAGCACGACCTTGCCGAAATCCGCGCGGAGCTGACGGAGCAGGGCTACATCCGTGCGCCCAAGGGCAAGCAGAAGCCGCCCGCGCTTTCCGGTCCTCTGGAATTTGCCTCTTCCGACGGTTTCCCGATTCTGGTAGGGCGCAATAACCGCCAGAATGACCGCCTTACCATGAAGCAGGCGAGCAATCACGATATCTGGTTTCATACGAAAAATATCCCCGGTTCCCATACCATACTGGTAACGGACGGGCGAAAACCAACCGAACAGGCTTTTTACGAGGCGGCAATGCTTGCGGCGATTCACAGCCGCGGGAAGGATTCCTCGCAGGTGCCGGTGGATTATACCGAGGTACGCAACGTCAGCAAGCCGCAGGGCGCCAAGCCCGGAATGGTAATTTATGTTAACTATAAAACGGCTTATGTTACGCCGCAGGCAAGGCTGGCGGAGGATTTAAGAGTAAATTGAAAATTGCCATTTGTTCTGCTATAATAACAGAATTGCAAGATGGGAAGTGTGTCAATGATCAAAATAAAGGCAAATGATTTTGCTCGGGATACCGTTTTATTCGGAGTGTCCCTGCTTCTGCTTCTTACCGCGAATTTCATTACCGTATTCGGCGGGGATTGCTGGAAGTACGGTGTAAATATTATGCTTATCGCAATGATTATGCTGAATGTATCCATTTTCAGCAGTTTAATAACGAGCATCCGGCGCGATTTTGCGCTTTTGGTATTTGTCGGTGCGTTTGATCTTCTTTTACTGGGACGCGTTTATAATTCCTGGATTAATTATAACCACAAAATTTTGCTGCTTCTGGAAGCGACCAGCTTTGAAAATTTGTTTCAGGCGCTTCAGGTTGTAACCGTTTCCCTGCTGAGTGTATTTCTGGCGTATCGGATGGCCGGCCCGATTTTTGCCAAAAGAGAAAAGGCAATCCGCGAGCGCGGGCTGGGAGCCGTAAGCCATGACGGGTTGGTGCCGATTATCCGCCAGCTTAGTGAAATCGTGCTGTTTGTAAGCTCGATTCCCTTCTTTTATACCCTTTTATTAACTGCTCTTAACGTTTTAAGACATGGATATCAGAGCTCTTTTACCAGTACCGTGCAGATTCCGGGCGTTATCAGCCGGCTTGCGATGTTCTTTGTTCCGTCCTTTGCCGTCTTTCTGGCAACACTTCCCAATAAGAAGCAAATGAAGCTTCCGATGGTCGTTTACGGTGTTTATATGCTGTCCTCTCTGTTTACCGGAAGGAGGACCACGATCGTAACGGAAGGTCTGATGCTGGTTACCTACCTTGTTCTGCGCGATACACTTTTGCCGAAGGAGAAGCGGGTCATCAAAAAGAAAACAGTTGCTTACTCCGGTTTCTTTGGTGTAATTGCCGTCTACCTGCTGCAGCTTTTGGCGCTGATTCGTTCTAACCTGAATACGGATCGGGGCATCGGCGAGATGATGGTCAGCTTCATCGATTCGCAGGGCGCGAGCTTCCGTGTCGTGATTCAGGCGGTCAACCATATCGCCCTGTTTCCGGTTACGACGTCCTATCAATATCTATTCTATCCGTTTGAGCTGTTCGTACACAACAACGTGGTGACCCGGACGGTCTTTGGACTAAAACCGATTATTGAAGTTCAAAATTCCGATTTCGTGCAGTCGACGCATAATTTTGCCCACGCGCTTACTTATATGGTTGACCCGGACCGCTATTTGTCTGGCGGCGGCTTTGGAACCTCCTATATCGCGGAGGCTTATGTTGCCTACCGTATTCTCGGAGTGGTTCTTGTCAGCGCGATGATCGGTCTGATTTTCCGCTTTTTTGCCTCGATGCTTACCCGAAACTGGGTAGTGATCACCTTTTCTCTGCTCGCGATTAAAAACTTCATTTACCTGCCGCGCAGCTTTGCGTTTCTGTGGGTAACCGAGGTGTTCAATATTACCTATGTCTGCTTCTTTGTCGCGCTGTATCTGGCGGCGCTGCTGCTTTACCGGGTCGGGACGCATATCCGCGCGGCACAGCCTTTGGAAAAGCGGCTGTACGGGATGGAGGAAACGCTATGAAAATGTTGGTTCTGCTGACCTCCGCGTTTCCCTACGACAACGGAGAGGAGTTTCTTTCCGAGGAGCTTAAGTATATCAGCGGCTTTGACCGTGTGCTAATTTGCCCGTGTAATTTAAAAAAGGATTCGAAAATTACAAAGAAGCTGCCAAAATCCATTTCCTGCAAACCGCTCCGGAGAAAACCGGCTGAAAAATATGCCTATGCAAAGCTGCTTGCAAAACCGTATGTGCTCGGCGAAATTGCTTCCCTGATTCAAACTGGTCGGTTCAGCACGGTCAAAGTGCATGAGCTGTTGTTTTTTTTAAGAAATGCGAATGAAATATACGAGTCGCTTCTTTCGGTTAAGGAGATCGGAAAGGCAAGTAAGGTAACCATTTACAGCTATTGGTTTTACGACGCCGCAGCCGCGGGAATACTGCTTGCCCGGACTCTGCGTAAGCGCGGGATAAAAGTAACACAGGTTTCGCGCGCGCACGGGTTTGACGTTCATGAGGAGCGTTCTGAGCATGGGTATCTTCCGATGCGCCGTTTCCTGCTCAGTCATGTGGACAGGCTTTACCCCTGTTCGCTTAACGGAGTGGAGACCATAGCCAACCGATTTCCGGAGTTTTCCCATAAAATTGAAACCTCCTTTCTTGGAACTTGCGACTGCGGTGAGAAAAAGGGGAGCCGAAGCCCGGTCTTTCATCTGGTTTCCTGCTCCTATATGGTAGCGGTAAAGCGCCTGCACCTCATTGTGGAAGTTCTCAGGCAGGTTGATTTTCCGGTGCTCTGGACGCATATCGGCTCCGGTCCGCTGGAAAAAGAAATGAAAGACATGGCGAAGCAGCTTCCCGGTATAGTTCAGACCGAGTTTCTCGGGCAAACGGAGCATGACGCTATTATGCGCTACTACCAGAATAATGATATTACCGCGTTCGTCAATGTAAGCTCCAGCGAGGGAATCCCCGTTTCCGTCATGGAGGCCTGCTCGTTTGGCATTCCGGTTGTTGCGACCGATGTGGGCGGAACCGGAGAAGCGGTGTTCGACGGTGAAAACGGCTATCTGCTTCCGGCTGATTTTCAGCCGGAGGTACTGGTTGAAAAGCTTCGCGTGTTACAATCCATGCCGCAGGAGGAATATGACCGCCTTTGCTCCGGCGCGCGCGCAAGCTGGATGACAAAGTTTAACGCGGCGGTGAATTACAGGCGTTTTTATGAGGAGATAAGCCGATGAAACTGATGTATCTCACTTTTCAGGAGGACGCTCCGCTTTATCTGGGAGTAAAAAATAAAATTGAAGGTCAGACAGCGGCTTTTCAAAAGCTGGGCTACGAGGTTACCTGCTCCATGTGGCAGGGAAATCAGTTTGTTTTTTTTGGCGCCGATTCGGTTACAAAGGAAATCGACCCGGCGAAAGGCAAGATGAAGCAGTTTGCCGCTATTGCAAACGAATATCTCAAACAGCATTCCTTTGATGTCTTATATCTGCGCTTGGATCGCATTAGCTTTGACAGCATTCAAATTTGCAAAACGGCGCGGGAAAACCATGTGAAAACCATTGCGGTGGAAATACCGAATTATCCGTATTTGTCCGATTATATTCGTAACATCAAATACGCCAAGACCTTAAGGAGCCGTGCGGTTACCGCCGCAAAGGTCGCGGCAGTCTCCGCTATCGACCGTACCTCCGGCCTGTTTCTGAAGAAATACGTGGACGCGGTTATTCTCTACGGCAATAAGGCGGATTCCTTTTTTGGGGTCAAAGCAATGAACGGCGATAACGGAATCAATATTGATAAAATTGAGCCGGTTCCCCACTGCGGCGATACCGCGAAGGATATTGCGATACTCGGGGTTGCGGGTACGCTGTGGTGGCAGGGATACGACCGGATTTTGCAGGGCATGAGCGCGTATCAAAGAAACCGCAAAACAGGGCAGCCCGCTTTAAAATTTGTTCTGGTCGGTGGAGACGCCACCGAAATGCCGGAATTCCGTGCGCTGGTGGAACAGCTGGACCTGACCGGGAACGTCACCTGCTGCGGATTTAAAAAGGGCAGGGAGCTGTTTGATATTTACCGTACGGTGGATGTGGGAGCCTCGTCGCTCGGCTGTTACCGAAGGGGGCTTACCGGCTGCTCCTCGTTAAAGGCAAGGGAGTATTGCGCCGCAGGGCTTCCGTTTCTCTATGCCTACGAGGATGAAAAGCTGGACGCCGCCAAAGCGCCCTTTGCGTTGAAGCTGCCGAACGACGCGACGCCGGTCAATATGGAACAGATTGTTGATTTTGTGCAGCAATGCCGCAGAGACCCTGCCATCGTCCGGCAGGAAAGGGAATTTGCCGAACGGAATTACGACTGGAAGATATTAATGAAGAAAATTTTGGACTTTGCAATCAATAAATAACGGAGGTATACCTATGGAACTGTTTGTAAGCTTTACGGAGATTATGGAGTACTTTAAAAGGAACCTGCTCAAATTTCTTGCGGTTGTCGCGCTGTTTGGCGTCATTTGCGGGCTTTTGCCGCTCCGCTTTGTACACAACGAATATTCCGCGTCCACAACCGTCATTGTAACCTGCGATATTCCGGAAAACGCCGGAACCGATTACCGTCTCCAGTTCACCAGCATTTTGAACAGCCGCGTACAAACGGCTATTGCGATGGCTTCCGGCAGCGATATCATCACCCGGACTGCTCAAAAGCTTGGCATTAAAGAAAGTCAGATCACTTCTATTACCGGTACTCAGGTGGGAACCGCTCCGGCTGTTAAGCTTTCCGCCAGCACGCCGAAAGCGGAGCTTGCCTCCCAGATTTCCGACACGGCGGCGCAGGTAATTTCCGAAAAGCTGACCGCCGCATTCCCGTCGCCGAAAATCAGCGCGGTAATCAGCGATAAGGCTATTCCGCAGAAGCCTCAGTCAAATAAATCCACGATGGTCAAAGCCGGAATCATCGGGCTCATCATTGGTTTTATTTTATGCATTTGCTTCGGAATTGTCGTTGTACTTCTGGATAAGACCATCCGTAACAGCCGCTATGTCAGCGAAGCGCTCCAAACGGA
>JAEZWL010000118.1 GCA_023420245.1 Bacillota bacterium
CCGTAATCCGAAAGGGAGGGCAGGAATGAAAACAACCGGTATTATAAGGCGCTGGCTATTAAATAGTCTGGGTGTTATACTTGTAATATTAATTACTCTGATTCTGACCCTGTCGATCGTGGTGCGGAGTTATGTGTATAACGGAATTCAGCAGGCGATTAACGGTCGCTCCGGCGAGCTGACCAACGTGTTTGCCGATTACGGAAGAAAATCGCCGCACGAGTTCAGCACGGCGGCACGCAGCTACGTAGAGAACTTTCCGAATAAAGAGAGTATGGAGCTGATGGTTTTCAATGCCAACGGCCAGATTATCATTACCTCCGTCGGCTTCGCGCCGGATCAAACCCAGCCGATGCCCGATTATAAGCTTGCCCAGGAGGATAAGGGCGGCTACGGAACCTGGACGGGGTCGCTGACCAGCGGCGAGAAGGTTATGGCGGTTACCCGCGTCATGCGGAACGACAACGGCGGCTTTGTGGGCGCCGTTCGCTATGTGGTTTCGCTGGAGGATGCAGACAAGCAGGTTTTCCTTGTTGTTGGCTTCCTGATTCTGGCGGGGCTGGTCATCATTCTGTTTATTATTATTTCGAGCTATTATTTTATGAAATCAATCATCACCCCGATTAAGGAAATCGGCGCAACCGCCAAGCGAATCGCGCAGGGTGATTTTAAAGCCAGAATCCGGAAAACCACCGATGATGAGGTCGGTCAGCTCTGTGACACCATCAATGACATGGCAGATGAGCTTGGAGCGGCAGACAAAATGAAAAACGATTTTATCTCCTCGGTTTCTCATGAGCTGCGTACACCGCTCACCGCGATTAAGGGATGGGCGGAAACCATGCAGAGCGGTGAGAGCGACCAGGAGACTATCGACCGGGGCATGGGGATTATCATCCATGAATCCGAACGCCTCTCCGGTATTGTGGAGGAGCTTCTGGATTTCTCGCGTATGCAGAGCGGGCGCATGACGCTGACAATGGACAAAATCGATATCCTTGCCGAGCTGGGCGAGGCGGTTTACATGTTCAGCGAACGCGCCAAGGTAGAGGGTAAATTCCTGCTTTATGAAGAGCCCGCGATGCTTTCGCCTGTGTTGGGCGACATCAACCGGCTGCGGCAGGTGTTCATCAATGTTATCGACAACGCACTGAAATATACGAAAGAGGGCGGCACGATCAGCGTTACCGCTTCCGAAATCGAAAGCTTTATCCGTGTCGTTATCAGCGACAACGGCTGCGGAATCCCGGCGAAGCACTTACCCAACGTCAAGAAGAAATTCTATAAGGCAAACCAGACGATTCGCGGCTCCGGTATCGGGCTTGCTCTGGCAGATGAGATTATGGCGCTCCATTGCGGGCGGCTGGATATCGAAAGTCAGGAAAATGTCGGCACCGCAGTAACCATACTTATCCCTACGCTCAGGCGTCTTGAGGATAAGGCAAGCCCCGCTGAAGCAGGAAATGAAGAAAGGAATTCAGAAATAAATGGCTAGAGAAAAGACCAAATGCATCACCTCTATCGGGGGTCAGGCTCTCATGGAGGGAATCCTCATGCGCGGTCCGAAAAAGACCAGTGTTGCCATCCGCATGCCGGACGGAACCATTTCCACAGAGGAGATTAAGACCGATTCCCTGCGCGATAAATATCCGTTTATGAAGCTGCCCCTTCTGCGCGGAGTCGCGGGAATGTTTGATTCGCTTTCCATGGGCTACAAGGCGCTTGCCATGTCTGTAGAAAAGGCCGGACTGGACGACGAGGAGCCGACAAAGTTTGATATCTGGGTAAAAAAGACCTTCGGCGACCAGATTATGAACGTCATTATGGGGGCGTCTACCGTGCTTGGGCTGCTGCTTGCCATTGGTCTGTTTTTTATGCTGCCTACCGTCATTTTCAACCTGATTCGTAATTTGGGCGGCGGCGGCTTGGAGCAGTGGCGCTCCCTTACGGAGGGCGTTATGCGGATTCTCATTTTTCTTGTGTACATCATTCTTTGCTCCCGCATGCCGGAAATCCGGCGGCTGTTTGAATACCACGGGGCGGAACATAAAACCATTTTCTGTTATGAAAACAACGAGGAGCTCACGGTGGAGAATATTCGCCGCCACACCCGGTTTCATCCGCGCTGCGGAACGAGCTTTATTGTTATCATGCTGCTTTTGGGAATTATTGTGGGCTTCTTCATTCCGTTCTCCAATCCGTTTCTGCGTACAATTACGAAAATTCTGTGCATTCCGCTCATCGTCGGTGTCGGTTATGAGTTTATCCGCCTCTGCGGCAGGCACGACAATACGCTGACGCACATTATTTCCGCGCCCGGTCTGTGGGTGCAGCGCATTACCACAAAGGAGCCGGATGACAGCATGATCGAGGTTGCCATCGCCGCGATGGAGCAGGTCATTCCGGAAAACGGCGAGGATAAAATCAGCCTGTAATTGCTGGGGGCGTAAAAATGACAATCGGTGAAATTTATCACCTGGGCAAAAGCAGGCTGGCTCAGGCGGGAAACGAAAGTCCCGCGTTTGATGCTGCCTGCCTGATGAAATTGATATTCGAGCTTGACCGCCAGCGGCTGCTCCTGCGTTCCGGCGAACCCGCCGGGGACGAAAAAAAAGAGGAATATTTTCAGAAAATTGAGGAGCGCGCTTCGGGGAGGCCGCTCCAATATATTGTAGGCAAGTGGCCGTTTCTGGATTTGGAGCTTGCTGTCGGCGAGGGAGTGCTTATCCCGCGCGAGGAAACGGAGCTTCTGGTTCACACGGCGGCTGAACTCCTGAAAAAACATCCCTCGCCGCGTATCATCGACCTATGCTCCGGAACAGGGGCGGTGGCGCTCGGTCTTGCCTCCCTTTTGCCTGACTCCAAAATCACAGCGGCGGAGCTGTACGAACAAGCCTGCGCTTTTCTGGCGCGCAACTGTGAAGAAACGGGGTACGGGAACGTTGCGTTTCTGCGGCTGGATATCCTTGACCCCAAAAGCGCGGAGCGCTTCTCCGGTCTTGACGGCATCGTTTCCAACCCGCCTTACGTAAAAGAGGATGAGCTTGCCGGTCTTCAAATCGAGGTAAAAAGAGAGCCGCAAACGGCGCTGGCAGGCGGAGCGGACGGTCTGGATTTTTACCGGGCGATTGCGCGGCTCTGGATTCCCCGGTTAAAACCGGGCGGAATCGCGGCGGTGGAAATCGGAGAAGGGCAGGCGGAGGATGTCCGTGTTCTGTTTGAACAGGCTGGTCTCTCCGAGATTAAAATTTATCGGGATTTTAACGGAATCGAGCGGGTCGTCGCCGGTATCCGAAAATAAATTAAACGTTTGTTCGGAAAATTCAAGCCGAAATATTGATTTTAAATGTAAAATCAGATATAATTTATGAAAACCACAGGCAATTAAAAAATAATCACACGGCTGATTTTTATTTCTGTGTGAAGAATAACCGGAGGGATTTTTTATGGCAACCGACAAAAAAGCTGCGTTGGAAACGGCGCTGCTGCAAATTGAAAAGCAGTTCGGAAAGGGCGCGGTCATGCGCCTCGGGCAAAATGAGGCAATGCATGTGGAGGCAATTCCCACCGGTTCTCTTTCGTTGGATTTGGCGCTGGGCATCGGCGGGCTTCCGCGCGGCCGTATCGCCGAGATTTACGGTCCGGAAAGCTCCGGTAAAACCACGCTGGCCCTTCACTGTATCGCGCAGGGTCAAAAGGGCGGCGGGAACGCGGCCTTTATCGATGTGGAGCACGCGCTTGACCCGGTTTATGCCCGCGCGCTGGGCGTGGATGTCGACTCTTTGCTGGTCTCTCAGCCGGATACCGGCGAACAGGCTCTGGAAATTACGGAAGCACTGGTTCGCTCCGGCGCGATTGACGTGATCGTCGTTGACTCCGTTGCCGCTTTGGTTCCGCGCGCGGAAATCGAGGGCGAGATGGGCGACAGTCACGTTGGTTTGCAGGCACGTTTAATGAGCCAGGCGCTCCGCAAGCTGGCGGGCGCAATCTCTAAATCCAACTGTGTCGCAATCTTCATCAACCAGCTTCGTGAAAAGGTCGGCGTCATGTACGGCAGCCCGGAGGTTACCCCCGGCGGTCGCGCACTGAAATTCTACGCCTCCGTCCGGATTGACATCCGTAAAATTGAAACGCTAAAGAACGGAACAGAGCTGATTGGCTCCCGCACCCGTGCCAAGGTTGTGAAAAATAAAATCGCGCCGCCGTTCCGTGAAGCGGAATTCGACGTGATGTACGGCAAGG